>DATGXZ010000123.1:0-1524 GCA_035298445.1 Flavobacterium sp. | reverse complement strand
GGTTGACCGCAATGTCACCGAGTCGTTCGACCGGGTTGAAGTAGGAGAGGGCATCGAACTCGTTCTCACACCTTCCAACGACACTCGCATCACCGTCGAAACCGACGCGAATCTGGTCAATATGATCACCACCACCGTAGAAAAAGGCACCCTTCGTGTGGCGGCTACGGGTAACATCAGCTCGACCGAAGGCATCAAAGTCTCGGTCAGCCTGCCTAAACTGCGGGGCCTTACTGCCCACAGTGCTGCCCACGCCCATTCGACGGCCACGTTCGTCACACCGGAAATCGCCGTGAAAAGCGAGAGCGGCGCCTCTTTAGAGTTGGCGGTCGAAGCCGATGATATCTCAATTGAAACGGCCAGCGGCGCCAATGCCACCGTTCGCGGGAAGGCACTGCGTCTTCAAACGGCCTCTTCCAGCGGTAGTAACCTTGACGCGGCAGGACTCGACACTAACGATGTAACCAGTTCGGCCGACAGTGGCAGTACGACCGTCGTCAACCCGATATTGACGCTTGTGGCGGAAGCCGATAGCGGCGGCAACGTGCGCTATGTGAGCACTCCGAAGAACAAGCTGAACAAACAGGAGGATTCCGGCGGCAGCGTTTATAAGAATTAAGAGAGAAGCATCCGGGAGGGTGCTTTTTTTGTATGGGACGATCTCGGGCAAAACGCGCGCTTTTCGTTACTTTTGCCGACTATCCGGATTAAAGAAACCACTGTGAATTACCTTTCCGTCGAGAGCATCTCCAAATCGTATGGCGAACGTACCCTGTTCGAAAACATCAGTTTTGGGATCAACAAAGACCAGAAAATCGCCTTCATCGCCAAAAACGGGACGGGGAAGACGACGATCATGAACATCCTCACCGGAAAAGACGAGCCGGATAACGGCCAGGTCGTGACGCGGAAAGAGATCCGGATGGCATTTTTGTCGCAGGTGCCGGATCTGCAAGACGACCTGACGATAGAAGAGAGCATCTTCGCCTCCGACAATGAAACCCTGAAGGTGATCGCCGCCTATGAACGGGCGCTTGAGAACCCGGCGGATGAAGAGGCCTACCAGAAAGCCTTCGACAAGATGGACCAGCACAATGCCTGGGACTTCGAGACGCAGTTCAAGCAGATCCTTTTCCGCTTGAAGCTCGACAACCTGAAGCTGAAAGTACGGGATTTGTCGGGCGGGCAGAAGAAACGTCTTTCCCTTGCCATCATCCTCATCAACCGGCCCGACCTGCTGATTATGGACGAGCCCACCAACCACCTCGACCTCGAAATGATCGAGTGGCTGGAAAGCTATTTCGCCGCCGCCCCCATCACGCTGTTCATGGTGACGCACGACCGTTTCTTCCTGGAGCGTGTGTGCAATGAGATCATCGAGCTTGAGAACGGAAAGCTGTATTCCTATAAAGGTAATTATTCGTATTACCTCGAAAAGAAAGAGCAGCGCATCACCTCTGAGAACGCCAGCATCGACAAGGCCAAGAACCTTTTCGTGAAGGAACTCGACTGGATGCGGCGCCA
>DATGXZ010000122.1:0-10142 GCA_035298445.1 Flavobacterium sp. | reverse complement strand
AAAAGGATGCTACTGTCGTTGTTATTACTCTTTCCGCTGTTGGCAAGCGGACAGGTGCTGGATTCGATCCTGCGACAGTACCGCGACCTGCACAATGTCGATCCCGAACGCACCCGACGGATCATTGAAGAAGGCATTGATGGCTTCAGTGCAAAGGGCGACCGTGAATCGAAAGCCATCCTGTTAGTAAAACTCATTGCCCTAGAAACGTCGCAGCGTAATACCGACGCCGCGTATCGTCGTTTTCTCACCGCCCGTGAATACGCCCGCAACAATGGTGTCACACTGCAGGTCGCCTGTGCCTACAGCGAGATTGCCGAAACCTATTATTACGCCCAGGATTGGAAGCGGTCTCTGGGCTATTTCCATTCGGCCGACTCGGCATTCGTGGCGGCAAAGGATGAGATCGGGCAGGTGCTGAGTAAGATCAACATGGCATCGATTTACCAGGAACAGGGGAAGTATGACCTGGCGATCCGGAATTTCCTTGCGTCGGTGCCACATATCGATACGACCCAGTACCGATACATCAAAACCTCGGCTTATAAGGAAGTGGGGAAACTGTACCTCAACCTCAAAGACGGACGGAAAGCGGAATACTACCTGGCGAAGAGCATACAGTCAGGTCGTCGTGACAAAGGGCATCCGGATCTGTTGCTGGACGCCTACCTGTTGCTTTCGGGTTCCTTTCTCGAACGGGGTGATAAGGAGAAGGCGGCGATATATCTCGACCGCGCCGAGAAAATGGCTGCACGACCCGAAATGCGTCACATGCTTTTTGACGTCCTGACACGAAAGGTCGAATTGCTCATGAAACAGGATCGTTATCCGGAGGCCAGGAAAAACATCAATGAGGCACTTCGACTGGCCGACGAATACAAAAAGAACACGGGCGAAACGTTCGGACTCCGCTCGAATCTCGCGAAGATCTATCGGCTGGAAAACAAAAGTGATGCGGCCATCGCCCTTTCCCAGCAGTTGGTGGCCGAAACGTCGAAGTCGTCAGAAATGGCCCGTCTGGCAGAAGGCTACCTGGGGATGGCGGCTGCGTATGCCCAGAAAGGTGATTACCGTCAGGCGTATGAGAACCACCTGCGGTATGCCGCCTACAAAGACAGTACCGTAGGCAGTGAAAAGCAACGCATCATTCGCGAAGCGGAAGTCAAATATGAGACGGCGGAAAAAGAGCGGCAACTGGCGGAAAACAAAGTGAAGCTGCTCGAATCAGAGGCGGAAGCGGATCGCAAGGGGAGGGCCAACCTGTTGTTGGGTGTGCTGGTACTTTTTACCGCGGTAACCGGCGCATCGGTCTACCGTCAGCAGCGGCTTCGCGTACGCCAGAAAGAGCAGGAGTTCCAACTCAAAGAGGCCATCGCCCAGATCGAGACACAGCAACAGTTACAGGAACAACGGCTGTCGATTTCACGCGACCTGCACGATAACATTGGCGCACAGTTGACGTTCATCATTTCGTCGGTCGATGCGGTGAAAATGGGTTTCAACCTGCAGAATCCGGCGCTTGATCGCAAGCTCGATAACATCTCCGATTTCACCCAATCGACCATCATCGAACTGCGCGATACCATCTGGGCGATGAACAAAGGAGAAGTGAGTTTCGAAGAACTCCGTTCACGCATCTACAACTTCATAGGAAAGGCGAAAACCGCCAACGAAGACCTTGCGTTCCGTTTTACCATAGCCGATTCCCTTAAAGAGGTGAACCTGACCTCTGTGGAAGCCGTCAACATTTACCGCACCCTACAGGAGGCCGTCAACAACGCCATGAAGCACTCGGGCGCGACACGTATTTCCATCACCATCGGGGCAGATGGTGCCACGGCGAAGGTCACGCTACGCGACAATGGGAGAGGTTTCGATGCCGGCCAGATGGAACAAGGCAATGGCCTCCGAAATATGAAAAAGCGTATGGGTGAAATAGGCGGGACATACACCTGCCATTCGAACGAAAACGGTACGGAAATACGCTTGTCAGTACCGCTTTCGAAAATGGAAAGCACTTCGACTACCTAAAAACAGCCTTATGAAAAACACGATCCTCATTGCACTTTTCGGCCTGTCGTCGCTCGCGTCACAGGCACAACGCCGTGATGAGGTCGACTCGATCAACGCCCTTCCCTATCAGGTAAAGGTCGAAAAAGCGTCTACCATCGATGAGGTGTTCCTGGCAAATGCCCGTGCCGCCCATCGACTTGGCTATATAGACGGAGAGGCCGAAAGCTACGCGAACGCAGCGCTTGCCTACTACTTTCAGGGGGCTTATGATAAGGATCTTTCCTACTCGCTTAAATCGATCAGGCTCTACCAAAAATCAGGCAATCTTGAGCGGCTGGCGCATCATTATGCCGAGACAGGCTATCGCATGAAACGGCGCGATATGGCCAGCGCACAGGCCTATATGCAGAAAGGCAAGCATCTGGCGGAAGCCCATCGGTTTACGAAGCCTTTGTTGGCGCTTTATAACAACTACGGGGTGTTGAAAGAGATGCAGGGACAACTTGACAGTGCGCTGTTTTTCTACCGGAAAAGCCTCCGGTTGCAGCAATCGGTGCGCGACAGTGTGGGGATTCCGTATAGCCTCAACAACATTGCAGGCATTTACCTGATGCGAAAGGAATATGATCGCGTCAAGCCCTTTCTCGATGAAGCGTTGGCTATCCGAACCCGTCATGGGGACAAACTCGGGATGGCAGAGACCTTCACGGCATTGGCTGACCTTGCCGCCGCAAAAGGTAGGCGACCCGAGGCCATTCGCTATTACGACAAAGCCCTGGCGCTTGCGAACGAAATGGGCTATTTGAATTTAATGGCGAATAACCATCTCATGCTTTCCGGACAATATGAAGAGCTCGGGAAGACCGAAGCCGCCCTACGTCATTATAAAGCCTATGCAACGTTTCGCGATAGCCTGGTCAACACCGAAACCAACAAACGCATCGCCGAACTGCAGGTCGAGTTTGACACCGGAGAAAAAGAGAAACAACTTGCGCTGAACAAAGCGTCCTTGTTGGAAAAAGAAGCGGAAGTTCTCAAATCACGGGGGACGATTGCGGCGGTTTCGCTGCTCACCCTTTTTACAGCTATCTGCGGCTTCCTTTTGTGGCGGCAACAACGGATGGCCAATCAACAGCAACGACAGGAATTCTCGTTGCAGTCGGCGATTGCACAGATTGAATCGCAGAACCGTTTGCAGGAACAGCGGCTCGCGATCTCGCGCGACCTGCACGACAACATTGGCGCCCAACTCACCTTCATCATTTCGTCGGTTGACAGCCTGCGATACGGCTTCGGTATCAAGGAAGGTGTGATCGCCCAAAAACTGGCGTCCATCACCGACTTCACCCGTTCGACCATCATCGAACTGCGCGATACGATCTGGGCGATGAACCATGCCGACATTACGTTTGAAGACCTGAAGGCGCGCATCCTCAATTTCGTCGAGAAAGCCCAGGAAGCGACCGACCTCAGGATCACCTTCAGCGTCGCCGACGAACTCAACGCCGTAGTCCTGACTTCGGTAGCCGGCATGAACCTGTACCGAACCCTTCAGGAGGCCGTCAACAATGCCTTAAAATATGCCAGTGCGAACACTATTACCATTGCGGTGTCCGTGCATGATGCCACCATCCGGCTTTCGGTGACCGACGACGGTATTGGCTTTGATGTCGCCGCCGCATCCGGAGGTAACGGCCTTGTCAACATGACCAAGCGTATGGAGGACATCGGAGGCGGTCTTTTGATTTCGTCGCAGCCTGGCGAAGGCACCTCGGTTGAAGCGTTCCTTCCTTTCCCTATAAACCATCACCAAAAACCATCGATATGACGAAAATTGTATTAGTGGATGACAACGTTTTCCTTCAGAAAGCGATCATCGAAAAGCTGTCCTTCTTTGACGATCTCCAGTGCCGGTATACCGCGTTGAACGGCGAAGACCTGATGGCAAAGCTCGAACAGAACCACAACATCGACCTTATCCTGATGGACATCGAAATGCCCCGGATGAATGGTATCGAAGCCACAGCTCTTGTGAAGGCCCGGTATCCGCACATCAAAATCATCATGCTAACGGTGTTTGATAACGATGAAAACATCTTCCTATCGATAAAGGCAGGTGCCGACGGCTATTTGCTGAAGGATGTGAATCCACAGGATCTCTACCAGGGCATCCTCGAAACGCTTAAAGGCGGTGCTACCATGACACCGTCGATTGCGCTGAAGACACTGCGCCTTTTCCGTAACCCGCTGCAACTTGATGATGCGACAGATGATGAGGAAGTGCGCCTCACCTCGCGGGAAGTGGAAGTGTTGGAGCAATTGAGCCGCGGACTTAAATACCACGCCATTGCAGAGAACCTGATCCTTTCGGTGGGCACCGTCCGGAAACATGTCGAGAACATCTATGCCAAGCTGCAGGTGCACAACAAGCTCGAAGCCATCCAAAAAGCCCGTACCAGTAAAATCATATAATACGTCATTCTGCGTATTGCCGCCCCCCACGCCTTTCTGCACCTTTGGAGGAAGGGCGGGCGCCCGTCTTTCACGTTTTGCAGGACGTTCTCGCGCTCTGCTTC
This sequence comes from Flavobacterium sp., assembly GCA_035298445.1. Taxonomy (GTDB): domain Bacteria; phylum Bacteroidota; class Bacteroidia; order Flavobacteriales; family Flavobacteriaceae; genus Flavobacterium. The sequence goes on along the minus strand of DATGXZ010000122.1, from coordinate 5,553 downwards.
TTTTTTGTTATTTTTAACACATGCATCTAACCAAACGTTTGTTGGTTTTAACACTTTTAGGCTGTTCGATGGTTGCCTTGTCGCAAGGGACACGCATCGACAGCCTGAAGAAGGTACTTGTAAATGCGAAAGGACCTGAACGCTTCAAGGCACATTCGATGCTGGCAGATGAGTACAGCAACAACGACCTCGGCAAAGCGATGGTATATGCGCGGAAGTCTCTTTCCGATGCCCGCTCGTTGGAAAATGATACCATGAAGGCCCTGGCGTGCAATTCGATAGCCAATATATTTCAATACAGGAGTGAGTTGGATTCTGCCTTGTTCTACCATCGCAAGGCTATGGGTTTCCGGCGGCAATTGGGGGATGACATCGGAGTGGGCGATTCGTATAACAATATTGGGATTGCCTACGATGCCAAGGGGCTGTATGAAGAAGCGCTTACACACTATTTCAAGGCGCTTGCGATCTTCGAACGGCGCCAAAATGAAGAGAAAATGGCGATGACGTATACGAACATCGGTATCATCTACAAAATCCAGAAAGAATACCGAAAGGCGCTTGATTATTACCGTCGGTCGTATCAACTTTACCGAAAGATTGGTCTTGAAGCGGAAAGCACGATCGCTGCCGGTAATCTCGGGTCGATCCTCATCAATTTCAGGAAATGGAAGGAGTCACTTTACTATTCCGACCTGGCCATTGAAGGCTATCGCAAACTGGGGTTTGATCGCTACATTGCCTATCCTATGACAAACAAAGCGGTGGTGTTCGACAGCCTGCACCGCTTTGCCGAAGCCAATAAGGTGTATGAAGCTACCATCGCCCTTCACCAACACCACCAGAATTGGTTTGAGGTTGCCAACACCTTGAACTGTTATGCAAATTGTCTTACTAAACAGCGACGTTTCCGCGAAAGCGTGACGATTTCCGAGCAGGCACTCGACGCCGCCATCAAAGCGGATGCGTTAGCCATGAAGGTCGAAGCAGAACGCAATCTGGCTAAGGCCTACTCTGGCTTGGGCGACTTCCGGTCAGCTATCGACCATGCCAATCGTTATGCTGCCGGAAAAGACAGCTTGTTTGTCACCGAAAAAACGAAGGCGATCTTCGAGATGGAAGCGCGTTATGAAAACGTCAAAAAAGAGAAACAGATCGTACAGCAGGAGGCAGAAGCCAAACGCCGCAACGCCATGTTATTGATTTTCGGGATCATTGCGCTGGCGTCCATTCTGATTGGTGTCCTCATCTACCGCCAACAGCGCCTTCGAAACCGCCAGCAACAGCAGGAGTTTGAACTGAAATCGGCGATTGCCCAAATCGAGACACAGAGTAAACTGCAGGACCAGCGCCTGTCGATTTCGCGCGACCTGCACGACAATATTGGTGCACAATTGACCTTTATCATCTCATCCGTCGACAACCTCAAGTATGCGTTTGATTTCGCCAACACCAAACTCGATGAGAAACTCCGCACTATTTCTGAGTTTACCCAGTCGACCATCATTGAACTTCGCGATACGATCTGGGCGATGAACAGCCAGGCGATTTCCCTGGAGGACCTGAAATTGCGAATCACCAATTTTATTGACAAAGCACGCTCTGTAGCCGGTCAAACCGAGTTTTCCTTTGTCACCGACCCCGGTTTGGACAGGTTGGTTTTCGGATCGGTTGCCGGTATGAACCTTTACCGCGTTATACAAGAATCAGTGAACAATAGCCTCAAATATGCCCACGCCGACAAAATACGGGTGGAAGTGCGCGATGAAGGCAGTTTTCTCGTCATCCGGATTGCCGATAATGGCATTGGTTTCGATGAAAAGAGCGTGCGGAAGGGCAATGGCCTTTCCAACATGCGGAAACGATTGAACGAGATAGGAGGGAAGTTTGAGATCGTCAGCGCACCTGACCAGGGAACATCGATCATCGTGTCAGTCGATAAAAATACCCTTAACCAAAGTCCAGCCACATGATACGTATCGCCATCGTCGACGACAATTACTTCCTGACCAAAACCATCGAAGAGAAGCTGTCATTTTTTGATGATTGCTCCGTCCGGTTTTTAGCCGGGGACGGTGCTGAACTCATGGAACGGTTGGAAGAGAACCACAACATCGACCTGATCCTGATGGACATCGAAATGCCGACGATGAACGGTATTGAGGCCACGCTGGCGGTTAAGGCGCGTTATCCGCACATCCGAATTCTGATGCTGACGGTCTTTGACAACGATGAGAACATCTTCAATGCGATCAAGGCCGGGGCGGATGGCTATTTGCTGAAGGAAATCAATGCCAAGCAGTTGCACCAGGGCATTCTGGAAACGTTGAACGGCGGCGCAGCCATGCATCCGTCGATTGCTTTTAAGACCTTGAAATTGCTGCGCGATCCGGTCGACTTCGGGACAACCGAAACCCAGGAGGAAATCAAGTTATCGCAACGGGAAATAGAAGTGTTGGAGCAGCTCAGCAAAGGACTCAACTACCTCAGCATCGCCGATAACCTCATTTTGTCGCCGAGCACCGTCCGCAAACACATTGAGAACATCTACACGAAGCTGCAGGTACACAACAAACTCGAAGCCGTCGAGAAAGCGCGTAATAATAAGATCATTTAACTGGTAATCAAAAAAATACGTAGCGCTTAAATAGGGCATTCTACGTATTTTCCCACGTAGGCCACGGCGGTAGTTTTGTCTTATAACTTTAAAAGATATAAGATGAAAACCAACCATTTACTCTCTAGACTATGCCTATGGTTCGTGTTGCTTGCCTCGGGTGCGGCTTCTGCCAATAATCTCGTGATCAGCAGCACTCAGGTCACCGGTAACCAGATTACCTTTGATATCAGCTGGGACAACAGCTGGTATACCAACATCGCCCCGGCCAACTTCGACGCCGTTTGGGTATTCGTAAAATACCAGGATTGTAACACCCGTCTTTGGGCCCACGCCGGCCTGAGTACCACCTCTTCCGATCACACTGCCGGCTCACCGTTGACCGTCGATGCCGTTTCAGACGGGAAAGGCGTCTTTATCCATCGCTCTGCGCTCGGAGGCGGAAACATTGCAACGACCAGCGTGACACTTACTATGACCATTCCGGCCGGTACCTACAATTTCAAAGTGTTCGGTATTGAAATGGTCAATGTACCACAAGGCGGATTTGAGGTGGGCGATGCTACCAGTACCTCGAGCTATAACTCCATTTCTATTACGGCAGCCCATGAAAACAATGGACTGACGGCGGCAGCACTTGGCGGCACCTCGTCAAATGTGCCGGCGGCTTATCCGGTCGGATTCAACGCATTCTACATAATGAAATATGAGATCAGCCAAATTCAGTATGTAGAGTTCCTGAACTCGCTGACCTATGATCAACAAAAGACACGCACGACCTACGACCCGATTTCTGCGGTCGGCACGACGGCCATGTACAGCAGCCGCGCCTTCCGGAACGGTATCATTATCGCTACCCCGGGTAACAACAACATTCTGCCTGCGGTCTATGCCTGCGACTACACTACCGGAGTCGAGAACAATATCGACGATGCGCAGAACAACGCGATGAATTTCCTGAGTTGGGCTGACCTTACGGCCTATCTCGACTGGGCCGCATTGCGCCCGATGAGCGAACTCGAATTTGAAAAAGCCTGTCGTGGTACCATGGCGCGCGTGGCAGGAGAATACCCATGGGGGTCCACGACTATCGCGGTGGTACATGCTCAGTTAGGGGGGTTGCTCAATGATTTCCAGCCCAATGAGTATTACAATGCGCCCACAAACGGCGCTTGTGTATACGGCGTTGGAAATGGCAATCTCGGGCAGTACGGTCCGCTGCGTACCGGTTTACTTGCAACCACCAGTTCTGGCCGCGCTTCATCAGGAGCGGGTTTCTATGGTGCCATGGAACTAGGTGGAAACGTCTGGGAGAGGGTTGTCAATACGGCGGCCACGGGCGTCACATTTACGGGAAACCTAGGCGATGGCGAACTGGCCGTCAACGGCGAAGCCAATCAGGCCACATGGCCTCCTATCACGGCCATCGGCGCGGGATTCCGGGGTGGTAGCTACAACGACCAGGCCATTCTCGTCCGGACATCCGACCGTAGTTCCTCTACTTCAGTAGGCGAAACACGGGTGCAGACATACGGCGGAAGGGGAGTACGTTAATCGTTCCTTGATAGTATCCCGAAAGGGAAGCAAGAAACAAATGTTTATATACTAAATCAATGGAAAGATGACGAAAATAACCCAATTTTATATCGCGGTTGTAGCGGCATTGCTCTTCCTCAGCGGGGAAGTCCGGGCGCAGTACTACGGTGGCGACGGCAACATCCTCCCTGTGGACGGTATCAGTCCGTTGTCATGTCCGGCACCACCCCACTTCTTCGCCTATCTGGGCGGAAGCGGGAACCTAATTCCGGTCGAGACGCTGACTACAACCAGTTGCACGGCACTGCCCGCGCATTTCTTTGCCTACATGGGCGGAGAGGCAGATGGTGCCGCAACCGATGAGCTATCCGCGACACTTTGTGGCATTCCAAGCCAGTTTTACGCCTATCTCGGAGGAACCGGGGGAGGCTTCAATTTCGATATGATCGGAAGTTGTCCGGTGACACCGCCCGACGCTTCGTTCACGGCTTCCACAACGACACTTTGCGTCGGAAGCACCGTGACATTTACCGATACGTCTACAAATGTACCGTCCGTCTGGAGTTGGACGTTTGAAGGCGGTACGCCCGCTACATCCAACCAGAAGAACCCCACCGTGCAGTACACGACCGCGGGTACTTATGACGTAAAACTCGTGGCGACGAATTACAACGGCGCAGATACCGTGATCCTAACCGACTATATCACAGTCACAGCCATCCCACAAGTACTGACGACCACTCCGGGTTCGCGTTGCGACGCCGGAACCGTAAGCCTTCAGGCAACATCGAATCTCGGTACACTACGTTGGTACGATGCCGCGACGGGAGGTAACCTTGTCGGGACGGGCAGTCCGTTTGTAACACCTTCGCTGTCGGTCAATACCACGTATTATGTGGAGGCCGCTTCCGGTAGCTGCACGTCGAGCCGTACTGCCGTCACGGCTACTGTCAACACGACGCCAAGTGTCGTCACGACGGCGCCTGCCAGCCGGTGCGGAACGGGTTCGGTAACGCTACAGGCCACGGCCAGCACTGGCACGTTGACCTGGTATAACGTACCTACGGGTGGTACCTCGCTCGGATCCGGAACCTCATTCGTAACGCCCTCTATTGGCACCACTACCACGTTCTATGTGGCGGCCACCAGCAACGGATGTACGTCGGCTCGTGTGCCGGTAGTGGCGACTGTCAACAGTGTGCCATCCGTGACTTCGACCACGCCAGGTAGCCGCTGCGACAGCGGAACGGTGACGTTGGCGGCCACGGCCAGTAATGGCACCCTGAACTGGTATGGACAACCCACCGGCGGAAGCATCCTCGGATCGGGCACGACGTTTGTAACACCGGTGATTAGTGCAACCACTACCTATTACGTCGAAGCAACCGACGGTACCTGCT
>DATGXZ010000121.1:0-3355 GCA_035298445.1 Flavobacterium sp. | reverse complement strand
ATGGGTCATCACCTCGACAATAGGTCGGGCATTGTCTTTTTCAAACCGCAAATCCCGGTTGGTGACGATCCCTTTCAGTATTTGATTTTCATCTACGATCGGAATACCTCCGATGCCGTATTCCCGCATAGCGGCCTTCGCATCGGCGACACGGGCGGTGAGCGGTAAGGTGACGGGATCGATAATCATGCCTGATTCGGCGCGTTTCACTTTTCGGACCTCCGTAGCCTGTTGCTCGATGGTCATGTTTTTGTGCAATACCCCGATGCCACCTTCACGGGCCATCGCAATGGCCATGGCGCTTTCGGTGACCGTATCCATAGCGGCCGAAACGACCGGTACGTTCAGGGAAATGTTGCGGGAAAAACGCGATTGTATGCTGACTTCGCGAGGGAGAACACTGGAAAAGTTGGGTACCAGCAAGACGTCGTCGTACGTCAATCCCTCACCGATGATCTTAGAGTTGTGTGCGATCATTGCAATTTAAGGTTGTAGTTAAATTGCGTGCAAATATAGCGAAAAAAATCGGGCTTTCAGGAAGTTCCGATGGTAAAAGATTTTTGGCTAGTGGAATTCACCAAAGAGTTTCGTCGCTTCGTTATACGAACTTTCAAAACCCATCGGACTCGTGCCGGTATCTTCCTTTTGCGTGGTGAAATACGACAGCAATTTTTCGGTGGGCATGTTGCCCGTAAGCTCGTCTTTCGCCATCGGGCAACCGCCAAACCCCTGGATAGCGCCGTCGAAACGACGACAACCGGCGTTGTAGGCCGCGTCAATTTTCTCGAACCACCGGTCGGGTACGGTATGCAGATGCGCCCCGAACTCGATATCGGGATATTTTGGAATCAGGTTGGAAAACAGGTACGTAATGACATCGGGGGTGGAACTTCCGACGGTATCCGACAGCGATAGTATCCGGATACCCATATTCGCCAGGGTCTCGGTCCATTCCGCCACAATGTCGACATTCCACGGATCGCCATACGGGTTACCGAATCCCATCGAAAGATAGGCGACGACTTCCTTCCCTGATCGTTCCGCGATGTTCAGGATTTCCTGAAGGGTCACCAACGACTGTGCGATGGTTTTATGGGTATTCCGCATCTGGAAGTTCTCTGAAATCGAAAAAGGGAAACCCAAATAGGTAATCTCCGGATGTAAGGCCGCCGTTTCGGCTCCTTGTGTATTCGCGATGATGGCGAGCAGTTTGCTTTTGGTAGCGGAAAGATCCAGTGAAGCCAGCACTTCTGCCGTGTCCTGCATCTGCGGGATGGCCTTTGGGGAAACGAAACTCCCGAAATCGAGGGTATCAAACCCCACCCTTAGAAGGGACTGCAGGTAATAGACTTTCCGTTCAGTCGGGATGAAGGTCCGGATGCCCTGCATTGCATCCCGCGGGCATTCGATAATCTTAATAGGTCTCACCTTCCAAATATACGACTTCCCCTTTTTATCACAAGCACTTGTGATATCTCCTCATATCACGGAAAATCGTGATATTATAAAATATTACAGAAAACCGTAATATTTGAAAATATCGTGTATATTTGTGATATGAACTACCACAGTATCCTCACCGGCGACGTCATCCACTCCCGCCAGAAAGGCCCTGAAACCTGGCTGGAAGCCTTGCGTGACCTGCTGTCACGAAAAGGGAAAGACGCTCTTCAATGGGACATCTACCGAGGCGATGAATTCCAAGTGGAGATTGCCGACCCGGCCGACGCCTTATCTGCTGCGATTGAAATCCGTGCGTTGCTTCGCACCATGGGCCTCGACGCCCGTATCAGCATCGGCATCGGTGAAAAAACCTATTCCGGCGATAAAATCAGCCAAAGCAATGGCAGCGCTTTTGTGCGTTCGGGCGAACTGTTCGAGCGGTTGAAACAGCAAAAGATGACCCTCGGTATCAACTCGGGCATCCCGGACTTCGACGAACCCCTCAACCTGATGCTGCGATTGGCCACGCCCATCATTGCAACGTGGTTGCCACCCCAGGCGACCTATGCCCTCGCCGCTTTACAATACCCCGATCTTTCACAGGAAGAACTCGGGCAACGCCTTGACATCAACCAGGCGGCCGTCAGCGGCCGCCGCAAACGTTCCCAATTTGAACTGCTCAGGGAACTCGACGCCTACTACCGCAGCCACCTTAAACACTACATGCCATGATCCTTTTCGTAAAACTGTTCCTCGCCCATTTGCTAGGCGACTTCCTCTTACAGCCCAACTCGTGGGTGCGCAACAAAGAAGAAAAAAAGCTTCGGAGTCCGTATCTCTACCTGCACACCCTTTTACACGGCGTCCTCGCGTTTGCCGTGGCAGGTAAGGAAGGCTTTTGGGTATATGCGATGGTGTTGGCCGTGGTGCACGGAGGGATCGATGCCGCCAAGCTGGTTTTACAGCGTGACGCTACCAAACGGCAATGGTTCATCATCGACCAACTGCTGCACATTGCCTCGATCTGCCTGATTGTGATGTGGAACGAACCCACCGACCTCGAATGGCAACTCGACGACTCGTTCCTCATTCTACTGACCGGCGCCATTTTACTGACCAAACCGACGTCCTTATTAATTAAAGTCATCATTTCCGGCTGGACACCCGACGATAAACCGGGCGATGGCTCGTTGTCGAATGCCGGAAACTATATCGGGATACTGGAACGGCTGTTCGTTTTCGGGTTTATCCTAACCGGCCACTTTGAAGCCATCGGATTCCTGTTGGGCGCAAAATCCATTTTTCGCTTCGGCGACCTTACCCGCGCCAATGATCGGAAGTTGACAGAATATGTGTTGATTGGCACCCTACTAAGTTTCGGGATCGCCATTCTCGCCGGACTCGCCGCGCAGTACCTTGCTATGGAAGCTGCCGTAGGACTTCTCGGTTAATAGAGGCCACTAACGCCGGACCTTCATAGATGAATCCCGTATAAAGTTGCACCAACGTCGCGCCGGCCTGCAATTTCTCGATGGCATCCGCCGCACTATGGATGCCTCCTACGCCAATTATAGGGAAGGCGTTCCCGCTTTTTTCCGACAAAAACCGTATCACCTCGGTGGCACGCTCCCGAAGCGGTTGGCCCGATAAGCCGCCTGTTTCAACGCGGTTAGCCGACTGGAGTCCGTCGCGTGAAATGGTGGTATTGGTCGCAATCACCCCGTCGATTTGGGTCACGCGCACAATGTCGATTATATCCAGCAATTGCTCATCGGTTAGATCAGGAGCGATTTTCAGTAGAATAGGCTTGCGTGACGAACGGGCGTTGTTCTTTTCCTGTAACGCGGCCAACAAAGCCGTCAACGGTTCTTTTTCCTGCAATGGCACGTGACACTGACATGACCGAGTCCTC
>DATGXZ010000120.1:0-2281 GCA_035298445.1 Flavobacterium sp. | reverse complement strand
GGCAAGGCCGCCTTCGAAGCGGGTTGGAAGCGTTGGTCGATGGGCACCACGCTGCTGCTGCCGATTTCACAAAACCTGACGGGAGGAAATGTCGACGCGAAATACCGGATAAGTGTCAATCTGAACTTCTCCCTATAATTCATTTAGGACCAAAAAAAGCACGGAGCAAATCGTTCCGTGCTTTTTATTTTATAGGATTAGTGATGTTGGCAAAAACTACAACGCCATCAAACTCAACTTTAACAAAATGTGCGGGTTTCCCGTAACCCACAATCGCGACTTTTTTGTAAGGGATGCATCCGCCCCTTCCCTGAAGGTAAAATACAAAATCCGCCGGACACGGCCGTACGGGAAAACCGTAGAAATTGTTAAAGGAGGACGTTGAAAGTTGATGGTTGAAAGTTGAGAGTCGCATGTGTAGAGAGAAGGCATGACGGCCGGGTGTATACAACCAAAGCAATTGGCAGGTATTGTCACTAGTCAAAAGTGGCGCTTAATGCTTGAAAGTCGACAGCGGGCGCTTCGTGCCGTGCGCACCGCTCACAAAACGCACTACCCAAACCAAACGTCAAAAAAGTGGGCGTAAAACAGTGACACACAAAAGCACGACGCCCGTCGCTAATCGACAAGGGATGTCGTTTACAGTGTGCCATGCTCTTCGCTGTAGCTTGGGCTATTAGAACAACGTCGTCTGTCCTTCCTCATCCACCGGTGGATCCGGAAGCGCTTCAACCTCGTCAGACGCATCGTCAGCTGATGCGAGCGGCATCGGCTCTGGTTCTGGCTCGGGTTCTTCTTCGTATGGCAACGGATCGAGCAGGTTGATCTGCTTGACCTTATCGGTCGTGAGTTGGTTGCCCTGGGCTTTGATGCCCTTGACCGAGATGAATTGCTCAAGATCGACGGTCTGGTTGTCTTTCTGGACGCCCTTTACTTTGGCAAATATGACTTCCGCCACGGGTCGCCAGTCGGTTGACACAATCTCAAGATGGGAACCTGTATGCTCGCTAATGAACAACTCTTCCTTATTCTCGTTCTCGACCAGAAAACGCTTCACGTAGTAGCGTTCCTTCTCGCCATCGTAATAAATTGCCGATACCGGTTTCTTGGGATTCCATTTTTCGAGACGGATCATATCGTCTTCGAAATGCGTTGACAATTCCGGAATGATGGTCTTGACTTTACCTGATTGGGTGATGACCAACAAGCGGTCGTTGGGTTTGAATTCGCCCAATAGTTCGCCTCGCCCGTCAACGTTGAGGCGTTGCACCGTATCGTCGAACCACACCTTACGCGGCCGCAGGGTCGAGATACCTTTCTCCTTCAGTTCGATTTTCTTGATTGGGTATTTCGTGACCGTATTACCCCTTGAGGCCCGTCCTTTGATGGCGATATTAGCGAAGTCGAGATCGAACTTCAACTTTTTCACAGAACCGACTGCGCGCAGCAACACCGTCACCACTTCCGCCTCGCCATTCGGGTTTCCGGAAAAATACAAGACCATCGAACCCGGTTTTTCCTGGGTCAGGTCGTAGGCCTTGTCGCGGGTTACGCCTGAGACGTTGAAACGTTTGACATACGACGGCCCTGACTTACCATCGCGGTAAATCATGTTGTAGATGGTACGTTTGTCATTCTTGTCGAAGACGGCGATGTGGATGATATCCTTGCCGACGAACTTCTTATCGTCGACCTTCGTCACCAGCATCTTTCCGTCGCGGAGGAACACGATCACATCGTCGATATCGGAGCAATCGCCCACGTATTCGTCGCGCTTGAGTCCGGTGCCGATGAAGCCTTCTTCCCTATTGACATACAGCTTGGTATTCCGAAGGGCGACTTTAGTCGCTTCGATGTTGTCGAAACTGCGGAGCTCTGTTTGCCGTTCGCGTCCTTTGCCGTATTTCTCTTTCAGTCGTTTGAAGTAATCGATGGCAAACTCGATAATGTGCTCTAAATGGTGTTTCACCTGTTCGATATCAGCCTCGAGCGATTCGATGAGTTGTTGCGCCTTGTCGATGTCGAACTTCGAGATACGTTTGATGCGGATTTCCGTCAGGCGGACGATATCATCATCGGTCACTTCGCGTTTCAGGTGCTTCGTGAACGGTTTGAGTCCGTTGTCGATGGCCCGGATGACGCCTTCCCACGTTTCCTCTTCTTCGATGAGGCGGTAGATCCGGTTTTCGATGAAGATGCGTTCGAGCGACTGGAAATGCCATTTCTCTTCGAGTTCACTGAGTTCGATCTCGAGTTCCGACCGCAGGAGTTCAACGGTGCG
>DATGXZ010000119.1:0-11796 GCA_035298445.1 Flavobacterium sp. | reverse complement strand
GGTGTTTCTTGCTCGGTTGCAGGTATTGGCCGATGGTGACGATGTCGACATTTGCGTCGCGTAGGTCACGCATGGTTTGGATGACTTCTTCCTCAGTTTCGCCCAATCCGAGCATGATGCCCGATTTTGTGCGACGGATGCCCTTTTCCTTTAGGTATTTCAATACACCGAGGCTACGGTCGTATTTCGCCTGTATACGGACTTCACGCGTCAGGCGGCGAACCGTTTCCATATTGTGGGAAACGACTTCCGGATCGGCAGCTATGATGCGGTCGATCATGCGTTCGTTACCCTGGAAATCGGGGATAAGGGTTTCGAGGGTGGTATTGGGGTTCATCCGGCGGATCGCGCGTACGGTTTCGTACCAGATGATCGAGCCCATGTCTTTCAGGTCATCGCGGTCTACACTGGTGATCACGGCATGCTTGATGTTCATGATCTTGATCGAGCGGGCGACCTTTTCAGGTTCGTCCCAGTCGACGGTTTCGGGGCGACCGGTCTTGACACCGCAGAATCCGCATGAACGGGTGCAGATGTTACCCAGGATCATGAAGGTAGCGGTGCCTTCACCCCAGCATTCGCCCATATTGGGGCAACTGCCCGAGGTACAGATGGTGTTGAGTTTGTACTTATCTACGAGTCCACGCAGTTCAGTGTATTTCTCCCCAATCGGCAGTTTTACACGCAGCCATTTGGGTTTACCGGTGGGAAGTTTAGGGGTATCGAGAATGGTTTCCATACGGATGCAAAGATAGTAAGAAAAGTTTGGAAGATGGGGAGTTTGGAAGATGGGAGTTCGGGAGTTCGGAAGTCGGGAAGATAGGAAGAGGAGAAGTCAGGAAGATGGGAAGTTTGACGCGCTTAAGCAGTGCGACCGGGGACATCTCAAGGCTTTTGGAACCGTAATCCGCGTCTTCCTTTCTTTTAACAAAATATACGGTTTTTCCGCAAGGTCAGTTCGGCCGTTTTCGTTAAGGGACGCAGCCGCCCCTCCCCAATTCCAATGTACGGGTTCCCGCGGACATGGCGGTGTGGGAAAACCGCATCTTTTGTTAAAGGGGATAGTTCGGGAAGTCGGGAAGTCGGAAGATGGGAAGTTCGAAAACTCGTAAAATCGAAAGTCGGGAAGACGGGAAGTTTGACGGCCTTGTGAGCGACCGGGGACATCTCAAGGCTTTTGGAACCGTAATCCGCGTCTTCCTTTCTTTTAACAAAATGTACGGTTTTTCCGCAAGGTCAGTTTGATCGTTTTCGTTAAGGGACGCAGCCGCCCCTCCCCAATCCCAATGTACGGGTTCCCGCGGACATGGCGGTGTGGGAAAACCGCATCTTTTGTTAAAAGGGGATAGTTCGGGAAGTCGGGAAGTTGGAAAATGGGAAGATAGACAGTTCGGAAGTTCGGAAGACCGAAAGTTGGGAAGATGGGAAGTTTGACAGCCTTGGGCAGTGCGCCCACGGATATCTCGCAGCTTGGAACCGTAACCCGCGCCTTCCTTTCTTTTAACAAAATGTACGGTTTTTTCGCAAGGTCAGTTTGATCGTTTTCGTTAAGGGACGCAGCCGCCCCTCCCCAATCCCAATGTACGGGTTCCCGCGGACATGGCGGTGTGGGAAAACCGTACATTTTGTTAAAAGTAGTAGGAGAGCTCGGGAATTGGGAGGTAGGAGTTGGGGAGACAAGAAGTTCGCGCATTTTCATAAAACTAAGATAATTAGGAAATTAGCGAATTAGCCAATTAGCGAATGCGAAAAAGGGGTGTGAGGGGTGGCGTGGGCCTAAGCACATTTTTTTATAAACTCCAATGTATTTTGTGCTGTGTCTTGCGTAGGGCGACGGGAAGTACTTGGATCGGGAAACATCGGGATATACTCGGGGCGTATATGGGTGGATCTGCTAGAATATTGAAGGATTCGCAGTTAAGACAGCCTCTTTCTCGCCACCATGCCCATTTTTTTTGCCGTAAGGCTGTGGTGGTGCGGTTCCTGCCCTAAAAACAGGCCGAAAGGTGGTGTTTGCTGCCACCGGATGGTTTCAGAGCGCCGGGAACGCATGGTGGCCACCACCCTCCCTTTTTCTTTTTTCAAATAGCCTTGGTGGCCGCCACCGGATGGTTTCGGTGCGTGGAGAGGAAATGGTGGGGGTGTTGTGGTGTTTTTGGAAAAGGATGTGGAGGGTGGAGCGGAACCGGGCAGCCAAATGTGTCGCCTGATGCCGTCTGGGGCCGGCAGCACGTTCTTACAAAACTAGAGAAGATGCCCATTTACAAAACAGCCACAAGCCACAGGAAGTAGGCCGTATTTTCCGAATAAAGTTGTACTTCGATGAGTTGCTTGGAGAGGAGTTAGATTTTGAAGTCGGATAGGCTTCCAGTTTGTATTACATCATGTCCGCTTTTACTCCGTCATTCCGTAAAATCCAAATCGCGACCGTGGGTTTCGGGGATGGTGGTGACCGATGCAATGCCGAGCGCAAATACGATCACGCCGACGATGGCCGCTGCGGTGATGACGCCGTATCCGGGTTTGAAGAAATCGAAGCCCATGAGCATGACCGGCACGAGTCCGCGGACCATGTTAGGGACGGTGGTCGTAGCAGTATTGCGGATGTTGGTGCCGAACTGTTCGGCGGCGACGGTTACGAACATGGCCCAGTAGCCGGTGGTGAGTCCGAGCCACACGCAGAAGCCGTAATACGCGGTGGCGGTTTTCGCTACTCCGGATAGTAACAATATCACGCCGACAGCGGTGGCGAGAATCATATACAGTATGGCTTTTTTGCGGGAGTGGAGGGCATGTGAGATAAAGCCACTGGCGAAATCACCCGCTGAGATGCCGACGTAGGTCCACATAATGGCTTTGCCCGGCGCGATGTCGCTGATGCCGAATACGGGGCCGAATTGGTTGGCCATCATGGCGAGGATGCCGACGCAGAACCAGGTAGGCAGGCCGATGGCGATGCACCGCAGGTAGCGTAGGAAGCGATCGCGATGGGTGAAAAAGGCGAAGAAGTTGCCGCGTGACACGGTGTTTTCGTGTGCGAGCTGTTTGAACAGTCCGCTTTCGAGTACACCGACGCGCAGCAACAGGAGGGCGAGGCCGAGGCCCCCTCCGATGAAGTAGGCGGTGGTCCAGCTTCCGGCGAGTTCGACGGTGAGCTGGGCTACGACGGCGCCTAGTAGTCCGAAACCAGCGACGAGTGAGGTGCCGATGGCGCGGAGTTCTTTTGGGAGGCTTTCGGATACGAGGGTGATGCCCGCCCCGAGTTCACCGGCGAGGCCGAGTCCGGCGATGAACCGCAACACGGCATATACCATCACTTTATCGGTGATTGGGATTTGGGGGAGGAAGCCGCAGGCGACGTTCGCCACCGAGTAGACGAGAATGGATCCGAAGAGGACGGACAGGCGTCCTTTGCGGTCGCCGAGTACGCCCCAGAGGATGCCACCGAGCAGCAATCCGGTCATCTGGAAATTGAGGATGAGGGTGCCGGCTTTGTCGACGTCCATGCCAAGATCCTGCAGACTGGGTACGCGTACGATGCCGAATAACAAGAGGTCGTAGATATCGACGAAGTAGCCGAGTGCGGCCACGACGACGGGGAGGCTGAAGAGAAGGCGGAGTTTTTGGCGGTTGGTCATGGGGTAAAAATAGCGAATTAGGTAATTAGCGAATGGCTAATTAGATAATTAGAAAATGAGAGAATGGGAGGATAGCAAATTAGAAAATGATGCAATTGGAGGATTAGCGAATGAGACAATTAGCGAATTAGCAAATGGGAGTATAGCTAGTTAGAAAATGATACGATTGTAGAATTAGATAATTAGATAATGAGATAATGGGGTGAATAGCAAATTAGAAAATGATGCAATTGTAGGATTAGCGAATGAGGCAATTAGCGAATGGGGCTAGCTAGTTGCTATTCAGCTCATTTTCGAATGGGCGGGAAATCACCAAGACGAAAGATGCATTCAGTTTGGGAAATTCCATCTGAAAACACGTTTATAAAGAGGTCGTAAACGCGGAAACATAAACTATTGAAAAACCGGGAAATTCATTGAGCACTCCCTTGTAATCGGTGGAAAAGTTTCACCACTTTCTAAACAAAAGGCCTTGGGCACCAAAATCTACAACCTTGGTTTGCCAATCAGCACGCACCCCCTTTTCCTGTGACCTTCTTTTCCATTTTCTGTTTCGCTAATTGGCTCACTCGCTATTTCCGCTTCTCCATTATCTAATTATCTAATTATCTAATTGTATAATTTTCTAATTCGCCATTCGCTAATCCGCTAATTCGCACATTCGCTAATTACAAACGAGCATAAAAAAAGCAGGAGATCCTCCTGCTTCTTCGGTTTAACCAACCTTTATCCCGCCGGTGTTACGACAATCGGTAGCGAGTAGAGGGTGCGTACTTTCTGCCCTTTGTAGATACCGGGACTCCATTTGGTCTTGAGTCCGCGGAGCACGCGAATCGCTTCTTTGTCGAGTCCGTAGCCGGGATTCCGCAATACCTTCACGTCTGTCAGGGCGCCGTCTTTTTCGACCACGAAGGACACGATGACTTGCACGCGACCGGTGTTTTCTTCAGGCACGCGGAAATTCTTGCTGACATATTCATAGAATTTCTGGATACCGCCCGGGAACTCGGGGCTGCGCTCAAGGGCGCCGGCCAGCATAGGCGTGTTTTCAATCGGTGCGTCGATGACAGGAGGCCCCTCGGTAGTACCCATACCGCCGCCACCTGCCGATGCGTTGTCGCCACCACTAGGGTTGCCGGTGGTCGTTTCGCTGCCGATGGATACATCTCTTAGTTCTTCTACTGTCGGTGGGTCCGCCGGATCGGGCTCGTGGCTCGGCGTCATTTTGGTGAAGCTCCGCTCGGGTTTGATTTCGGCGACCAGTTTTTTGCCCGACTCGCGTTTTTCCTCGAACTTCAGGCGTTTATAGTCGATGGGGCGGAATTCCACCACGTGTGGTTTGTCGAGCGGTGTAGGAGGGAGTTCGATAGGCGTATCATTCCAGATTTTGGAGGCGAGTGCCGGAATCCCTGCAACGGAGGCGAACAGCAATAAGGCCGCAGAAAAGGCCAATAGGGTGGTTTTGCCGCTTTGGCGGCGGAGTTGGTAGGCGCCGTAGCTTTTGTTACGTCCTTCGAAGACGACATTCAGCCAACCCCGGTCGAAGATGCTTGGTTGTGACATATGGTTATTTTTTTGGTTGGACATACGGAACGGAGGGTTCCTTTCCTGTCAGGATGCCGGTGTCTTTCCAAAAGGTTGTAACGATGTCGTTTTGTAGGTGAAATTCGGTTACCGCCGCTTTTCAATGATCTCGGCCAATAGCTTTTTGGCGCGCAACAACTTGATCTTTACGTTGCTGAGGGGTTCGCCGATTTTGTCGGCAATTTCCTGGTAGCTCAGCTCCTGGAAGTAGCGCAACTGGATGACTTCCTGGTAATGGGGCTTGAGTTCTTTGATGAACTGGAGCAGGCGCGAGAGGTTCTGTTCGGTAATCAGTTCATCCTCCGCAGTTGGTGCGGTGTCGGCTACATTATAGGCCTGTTCGTCTTCTTCGTCGGTAATTTCAATAAAAAGCGACGTACGTTTCTTCCGCAGCATGTCAATGTGGACGTTCTTCGCGATGGCGATCAACCACGTATTGAACTGGTATTCGGGGTTATAAGAGGCGATCTTGTCGAAGGCCTTTGAGAAGGTATCGATGGTGATGTCTTCGGCATCGGTTTCGTTTTCGGTACGGCGCAGCATGAAGCCGTAGACCTCATTCCAGTAATGGTCGAGCAGGAAGGTGAAGGCCACCTGGTCGCCTTTTTTGGCTTTCTCGATGTAGGGTCTTATTTCCAATGCACCGGTTTTGAGAAGGTGTTGGAGATAAAGATATTCAATTGTGTGAAAATGAGGGCCCATTCAATGAATGGAAACCAATATACCGTGTCTTTTTCTTTTAGTTTGCCCGCTGCGAATCCCATTGTGAGCCAGGCGAAGAGGTAGCGGAAGCCGATAATCGACACCACGGCGATCCAGTTGAAAAGGAAGGCCAGTAACAACGTGGCAAGGATGACGAACAAAAACTGCGAGACGAAGAAAAGGCCGAGCAGCACACAGTCTTTCATCTTATAATGACCGGCGGTGGCCACGTGGCGGCGTTTCTGCGTAAACCACTCCTTAAAGGATGTTTTCGGTTTTGAGTACGTGATGCTTTCCGTCGTGTAACAAATCGTCGTGTTCTTTTTGTTGGCTACCTGGTTGATGAAGAGGTCGTCGTCACCCGAACGGATTTTCAGGTGGTCGCGGAAACCGTCTACTTTAAAGAATTCCTCCTTTTTATAGGCCATATTACGGCCGACGCCCATATAGGGGTTGCCTGCTTTGGCATACGAGAAATATTGAACCGCCGTCAAAAGCGTCTCGTAACGGATGAGTTTATTGAGAAACGAATTCGAAATCTTTTCATAGGCGCCATAGCCCAACACAATGGTTTTCTGCGCCGAGAAATGCGAGGTCATCTCGGTGATCCAGTGTTTGGAGGAAGGATAGCAATCGGCGTCGGTAAACAGAAGATAGTCTTTTGAAGCGGCTTTGATGCCCAGTGTGAGAGCGAACTTCTTGTTGCCCCAGAAGGCTTCGTTGTTGGCCACTTTTACCAACCGGATGTTGCGGTACTGGCGTTCGAATTCTTCGAAAACCTCTAGTGTTTCGTCAGATGACGCGTCGTCGATGAGTACGATTTCAAAATCGGGGTACTCCTGCTCGGCCAACAGAGGAATAAAACGTCGGACGTTTTCCTCTTCGTTCTTCGCACAAACGATGACGGAAACGGGGACGCGCTTCGGGGTTTGTTTTTTCGCTTTGTAATAGGCGAATTTCCCAAATATCACGACATAGTACAGGAACTGCAGGAATGTGACGGCGACGAAAATCCAGAAAACGATGTCCAGCATAAAACCCTTGCATTTTTGGTGGCGCAAAGGTACGTAGTTATGACAGAATCGAAAAATTGCGTTCCCCTAATTTCATCCTTGTCGAAAGATTGCAACGCTTTTGGTGCAAAACGTAACATCGTGCCGGGCGCCGGGACCTACCTTGCCACAAAAAAGAAGATGAAAACGATCCTTGTAGCCGCCTTGTTATGGTTCTCGTTGCTGGCCTTTGGCCAAACCACCCAACCAGTGTATGTGCCGCCCCAGGCACCGCCCACTCCCACACTGCCAAAAGCCGACCCTGTTCCAACGACACCGGCACCTGCCCCAGTGGCACCCCGCGGTGTGCGTGCCACGGATGCCAACAAAGTAGAAGCCGTGCCCTCTGCATCACGCGCCGATTTTGAATCGGAGATGGCGTCGCAGCAAAAGGGCAGCACCCAACGCACGACGTCAGCCCAGCCCGCGGATTTTGATGCCGTTACGCCGGCCAAAGATCCCGATCCGCAGGTGCAACCACCGAAAACACGGGATTGATTATTGTACGGTAATCCGGTAGGTATTCTCGTCGGAATCGTCGTTCAGGCATTTGAAGTCCAGCCCGACATAATCGACATATACGCGGATGCTGAAGTCATACACACCGATACGCTGTGGGTATCCGCGAAGCACGACCTGCCGATTTTCATAGCTGATCGTGAGTCCGGGCGGGATATCGCCATATATGTCAAACGAATACTCATAATCTTCGTCGTCGGCGGTATCATTGGTAACTTCGGCTTCGTAGGTAATGGAAGCATAATCGTTTCGCACTAGGACTTGTACGGGCTTGTCCTGCATGTCGGCACGTCGGTTCGAAAAACCGCATTCCAGCGCGTCATCGCATCCGCATAACGCCAGAAAAACAAGGGGTAGTAGTAGTTTTCTCATGGATTTTGATTGATGTGGGTAAGACTGAAAATAGGTGGAAATGTTACAGTACTATAAAGTGGTTACTTTGCCATCGCCTCGCGCCGGTGATGTTCCGGCATTTTTTCAATGGCATACCGCAGGGCGGTGCGCGGCATCACGTCTTTGTGGTCCATCACGAAATCAAAGATGGTATCGGGATGGGGTATCGACGCTTCCTTCAGCATCCAGCCGTATCCTTTTTGCACCAGGTCGTCGGCATCTCCCAACAGGTCGGTGGCAATTCGTAGTACAGTATCGGGGAAGAGCCCTTTTTTAGCCGGTACGATCAGCGAGACCGCAGCGGCCCGTCGTTTCCAGCGGTTCGTGTCGGTGGTCCATTTTTCAAGTTCGGGGAGTAGTTCGGGGTACTTTGTCACAAGCGTCCCGACCGAATGGTTGCAGAACGTGTCACAGATAGCCCAATTGGTCACATACTGGTCGATCCAGTGGCTGAAGCGTGCGAAATCGTCGATGGTGTAGTATTTTTTCGGACGTAACGACCAGTCACAGGCAATGAGGCATTCTTCCTGCTTTCCTGACGCGAATAATTGCTCGCAAAGCGTAAACACTGCTTCCTTTTGCAATGGTGCAAGGAAAGGATAGAAGTACTTCCCCAATTTTCGGACGTCGCCGGTCGGAACGCCATATGGATCGACCGATTCCTTAAAAAAACGGCGCGTTTTCTCCTGCCACACCGGATCGGACATAGAGTGCAGCTCCTGCCGCAGTGTGGCCACGACATCCATTATTCAAACGGTGTTTTGCGTTTCATTTCGGCTGCGACGGCTTGCTGCTGTGGGTCGCCCGACGCATCGAGGTGTTCGATGACCGCTTCATAGTTGGCGGCATCGCGGTTTTGCGACATCTTCCGCTTGGCTTCGATACGCGTGATGTCGAGCTGAAATCCTACAATGCCCCGCGCCTGCCGAAGGGTTTTCTCCGACAATTCAGATACGCGAACGGGGTGTTCGTTTCCTTTCTCGTATTTGTCGACCAGTCGCGTCAGGGAGGCGAGGGTTTCTTCTTCCGACAAAATCCGGATCCGACCATAGACGTGCACCGCAACGTAATTCCAGGTGGGGACATTTTCATGATCGTACCAGGACGACGATACGTAGGCATGTGGCCCCATAAAGATCGCGAGTGTTTCAGTATCGCCCGAAAACGTGTGCCAATGAGGGTTTTCTTTGGATAGGTGTCCGTGCAGGAAGTCACGTCCGTTCGCATCGGTTTCGATTACCATCGGAATGTGGGTGGCCCACGGTTCTCCGTTTACCGTACCCACGAGGATGCCGAAACCATTTTCGGCCAGGAAGCGCCGGATATCGGCCTCGTCGTCGTTTTTATAGTGATCAGGGATATACATTACACTAGATTTACTTCTGCTTCTATGGCAATACCGAATTTGTCGGTCACGGCCTGTTGCACTTTTTTGGAAAGCGCAATGATATCTTGTCCGGAGGCCGTTCCGTAGTTGACCAACACCAACGCCTGGTTTTTGTGTACGCCGGCATCGCCATCGCGAAACCCTTTCATGCCTGCCTGTTCAATCAGCCATCCGGCCGGCACTTTCACTTCGGTATCCGACACGGGGAAGTGGCGGATATCGGGGAAACGCTCCTTCAGTGCTTCAAACTGCGCCATCGGGATGACCGGGTTTTTGAAGAAGCTGCCGCTGTTGCCCAGTTCTTTCGGATCGGGTAGTTTGCTTTGGCGGATGGTGATGACGGCATTGCTGACGTCGCGAATACTAGGCGATGTGACCCCGTTTCGGGCAAGTTCGGCCTGGATGTCGCCATAATCGGTGCGGATGACGTGGTTCCGTTTGGTGAGGCGAAAGGTCACGGCCGTAATGATATAGTCTCCTTTCACCTCATTTTTAAAGATGCTTTCCCGGTAGCCGAACCGGCACTCTTCGAGCGAAAAGTGGCGGCGTTCGCCGGAGGCAATGGCAACGGCATCACACGAAACGAAGGTGTCTTTAATCTCAACGCCGTATGCGCCGATGTTCTGTACGGGCGAGGTGCCGACATTGCCCGGAATCAACGACATGTTTTCGACGCCGCCGAAGTCATTCGAAATGGCCCACATCACAAAGTCGTGCCAGGCCTCACCACCCATGCAGCGCACGTCGACCGTGTCGTCGTCTTCCCGCACAATTTCTTTTCCTTTCATCGCGATATGGATGACCAGTTCGTCGAGATCGCGGGTAAGCAACATGTTGCTGCCGCCCCCGATGATGAATTTGGGCGCGTCGGGATGGGATTTGAGTACGTCGATCAATTCGGCTTCGGTAGTCACAGACACGAACCGGCGGGCTTTCGCGTCAATGCCAAAGGTGTTGTAGTTTTTAAGGGAGACGTCGTGGCGGATTTCCATCAGGCTTGGTTTAAGCCTCAAAAATACGGTAAAAGCGCGACTACATCAAGGTCGAGGTAAAGCGCGCGGCGTAATAAGTCGTCCACATGTGCAACATGAACAACGGCATGATATAGGAAATCATCCGCTCATCGCCTTGTTGCAGGCGCTGTATAAGGTGCGACGGATCAATCGAAGACAAATACGGAAGACGGAAGATCTCACTTTTCCGGAAGGCCTCTAACTCATCCCTAAACGCCGGATTTTTCAATAGGTAGTGGTCCCAGGGCGAACTCAGTCCAACTTTCCGGAAGTCGAGTATCTCGTCCGGCAATCGTCCGGCCATCGCTTTTTTCTGGATGTATTTTCCTTTCTTTCCGTTGAAGAACCACTTGCTGTCGAGCGAGCCGAGTCCGGCCAGCAGGCGTTGGTCCAAAAACGGTTCGCGGCATTCGATTGATGCTCCCATCGTGCAGCGGTCGTTTCGGTCGAGCAACGAACAGAGGTAGGTGTGCTGGTCGACATACATCGCTTTGCGGCGAAGGTCTCCGGCGTAGAGTGAGCGGGCGTCGTCGTACAATTGCTTCCGGTAAGCGTTTTCGGGAAGGCCTGTAATTCCAAACCCTGACGAAATATCTTCCGGGAAGATGTTGGATCCGTTGAAAAGCACCATATCCCGTTTCGACCCGATACGGGCAAACCGGAAGAGTTTGTCGATTTTTCCTCCCTGGGCAGCACCGGCATTCCTTCCAAATAGCGCCAAAACGTGCAGCAGGTTCGGGAATTGAAGAGGTTTGTAGCGGTAGTAACCTCCCATCAGTTCGTCGGCGCCTTCCCCCGATAACAGTACTTTAACGTTGGGTTTGGCCAGCATTGACACGGCCAACAGGTGCGGTTCGCTGAGATGCATCAGCGGGTCGTCATGGAGGTAGGTGATGGATTTAAGGGTCTCGAACACGGCGTCGTCTTCGAGTATCATCGAGTGGAAGTCGAACCCGAACTGTTTGGAAAGACGACGGGCGAGGTAATCTTCGTTGTGTTCGCTTTCGCGGAAGCCAATGGTAAAGGTGTTGATGTCCTTATAGCCCTGTTCAAACAAAGAGGCTGCAACGGATGACGAGTCTAGTCCGCCACTCAGTAATACGCCCACGGGAGCGTCGCTGATCATGCGCAGGCGTACCGAATCATTGAATACTTCCCGAAACCATCCCACCGGATCGGCGATCTTTGGGTGCGCCAGGATTTCTGATTTCAGGTCCCACCATTTGGTCGTCTCTCGTTTCCCGTCGGCCTCTACGGTCATGATGTGGCCCGGCAGCAAGTTATATACCCCCTCGCACAGTGTTTTCTCACCTGCTACGAAACGGTTGAAAATGTATTCTTCCAGTCCTTCAAGCGCTATTCGCAGCGGTACACCCGCCACAAACAGGGCCTTTTGTTCTGACGCAAAAAAGAGCGAGTTGTCGTGAATGGCGTAATACAACGGTTTTACCCCCATCCGATCGCGCACAAGCGTAAGCCGGTGTTCCCGTTTGTCCCATACCGCGAAC
>DATGXZ010000118.1:0-6643 GCA_035298445.1 Flavobacterium sp. | reverse complement strand
TCTCTCCGCAGGACGGGATGAAGTTAGGAAAAAAGGGATACATTTTTTTTTGCAAAAGGAGGGTCAATTGCGTGTAGCCGTTGCTATAGGCCGGTTTTCTTTGTATACAATTTTAGAGAATAGTCTCCGACGTCGGATTTGTACGGATTACCATTTTGTATAAATCCATGATTCAGTAAAATACTAATCATCTTGTTATTTTCAACTCTTGTTGTCGCGTATAGATTTTCATTTGTACTTACAAGAACTTCTACAAGTCTTGAACCTATGCCTTTTGATAGACTCACAATCCAGCCTAATTCAAATTTGAATGCTCCAGGGTTCTCATCAGATTTAGCTTTATTGAATACACCACTTTTATAACCTTCACTTGGAATCTTTAAAGCACCTATTCCGATAATTTCCTTGCCATTATTATAAACTACAATTCGAGGATTTTTAGCAATTAATCCCGGAAAGGTTTCACTCGAAACTTGTTTTCCCTCAATCAAGATTTTTTAAAAATTTCAATTTCTGAAATATGAAATTCATTGGCATTTTGGAATCGGTAATTTTCCATGGCGTCGTTTTAAAATGGACTATAACGTTTCGCGTCTCACAAGCAGTGCGCGAGGTTCTATAACTGATTATTCTCCGCTCGGAGTGAAGGTAACAAAAAAGACGAAATGTTCTACTTAACCAAAACTGGTGCATTGCACCTAGCTGCTGTCACAGCAGTTTAAAACGATACGTTATGCTTTTTACAGAACCATTTTGCACATCCACCCAAACAACCTCCCAAACCTATCTTGCCCCTTTTATGCTGTCGCATCATTTTTTTTGACGGAAATCCATAAACTATGGGTATGATTTCATCAGTATGATTATACGGACAAACCCCGTGTCTGTCTACGCATGGATCAGGATAGTGGGTGTCGACGATTTGAACATCCTCCTTCACTTCGACCGGAATTAATTTATCGGCATAACCCAGCGAATACAGTTTCAAATCATAGGTTCCGGGAGGCACACGGAACGTATAATGTCCGTCATAATCCGTTTGTGTTTCCAGCATAACTTTGCTGTCTTTCATGAGTGCTATATTCAACCCGGGAAAGGGCGTGATTTTATCCTCATCCACTATTCGACCCTGTATACGTCCCGTTTGGGAAAACGAGCTGATCGTAATAAAGAAAAGAGACAATTTGAGTAGCAATTTCATGATCGGCAAGTTACGGATTAATGTCTGACGGCGTTTTCGGGCTTTGCGTTAGGGCGGGTTTCGCGGCGCAACGCTTTGAGGACCATAGAAGCACAAAGTGCCATCGCGATGTTGAGTTTACAACGCTCAGCCCCACCATTCCCGCGATCTAGTCGCAGTACTTTCAGTTTGTCAATTTGGTTTCATATTTTTCCAGCTTGTCCCATATGCCATAAAAAGTGTCGTTCCCTATTTTGTCAGAGAAAGAAGTATTTACGACCAAAATCCGTCCAATATTATTTTTGGGGTTAAAGAACATCATGGTCCCAACTCCCGGGTCACCGCCGGTGTGCCCAATGTAACCTGTATAGCCAAAACCCATAAAAATTCCAACATTATAACTTTCGCTGTAGGGGTTTTTATCGTTTCGGTCAATGAAATTTCCTGCTTTCAATTGTGGTCTGAAATATTCCTTGAAACTCTCTTTACGCAATATGGTTCCGTGGCCATTGTAACCTTTGATGAGTTCGGATAAATACAGACTCAAGTCATGTATGGAAGTGATAAAATTTCCATCGGGATACGAAACCATACCATAAAAGGGTAACGCAGTTTTCGGATTTTCATAAAGTGTAGAATAGTGAGCGAAATCAATATCCGCAAAATGCCAACCCGAAGCATACATTTTCAGGGGCTTCAGTATGTAGGCTGTAGTGAACGTGTCAAAGGACTCTCCTGTTGCCTTTTCAAGCACTAATGCGGCCAATGTTGTTCCGATGTTTGAATACTCGTAAATGGTCCCGGGTTTGTTTTTTGTATAGGTTTCTTTGGTGTTCCATTTTCCTTTTTGGACCAACACATTTTTCAGGAATTCTTCCATAGAAACAACAGAATCCTTCGGATTAAAAACCTGTGTCTCTTCAAATACCAAATTCAAACCTTTTACGTCTTGATTTTCTTTCAGGAAGTAATTTTTTGTAAGGTAAAAGTCATTGTCAGCAATACTTGAAGTATGGGTAGCCAATTGTCGTAACGTAATGTCTGTGGATGGAAAATTAGGATTAACCACTTTGAAAGGCAGGTAGTTATTTATGGGGTCGTCTAACTTTAACTTCCCTAATTCTTGCGCTTTCAATAAAGCCAGACCTACAAATGTTTTGGATATGGAGCCAATGTTTTGAATCGTTGCATCCGTATAGCTCCTTTGATTTTCAATGTCTGCAAACCCAAAGCCTTTTTGATATAAAGTTCCTTTATCGTTTACAATTGAAACGGCAAAGCCATTAAAAACACCATTCTTACTGATGTCATTGATTTCAGTAGTTAATGCGTCCTTTGGTGACACATTATCAGTTACGTGATTTTCGCTGCTGTTCTTGCAACAGGTCAACGTCACTATGAAAATAAGGGCTATAACCGCTCTCGTCATTTTGCTGTTTGTGGTTAGTAGGGTGTCACTGTAGTAGGGCCCCTGACTCCCAAATATACACAATCCCACCTTCCTACATTTATTACTCTAAAATCAAAACCAGACCGTTACAACGGGAGAGATGCACGACACAAGTTCAACGGTCACCCTCCATCAAGTGGGTTCAATGATAACTTACGTAGGATTAGAAGTTACCTATGTAGAGCCATACAAGGATTTATTTACCAATCTGTATAGCTACTACAGAACGGGTCAGAACGGGTCATACTGCCTGGATACTGCCTGGATAAAGCGTATATAAGGCGTATATAAAGCGTCTATGGTGACAAATTTCCAAAATGCCCCATATTCCAACTCCCCAACATGTAACCAAGAACCAAGAACCAAAAACCAAAACCCGAATCCCCGCTCTCGCCTCCCGATGATCCCATTATCTAATTGTCTAATTGTCTAATTTTCTAATTATCTCATTCTCTCATTCGCTAATTATCTAATTCCATTTCCCCCAAATCCCCAAAACCCGAATCCCCGCTCTCGCCTCCCGATAATCCCATTATCTAATTATCTAATTGTCTAATTATCTCATTCCCCATTCGCTAATTATCTCATTCTCTCATTCGCTAATTTTCTAATTATCTAATTGCCCAATTATCTAATTAAAATTGTCAATATCCTTCTTAATAACTTTCCCTCCCAACCACCCAAAATCCCCCGCTATCCCTTTATATTAGCGGGAAACCGCTACCAATGGCAGAAGAGCATTTGTATACCGAAGAGAACATCCGATCCCTCGACTGGAAGGAGCATATCCGCATGCGTCCGGGGATGTATATCGGAAAACTCGGCGACGGTTCTTCTCCCGACGATGGCATTTACATCCTCCTCAAAGAGGTCATCGACAACTGTATCGACGAGTTCGTAATGGGCGCCGGTAAGACCATCGAGGTCACCGTGCGCGACAAAATGGTCACCGTTCGCGATTACGGACGCGGCATCCCGCTGGGGAAAGTCGTCGACGTCGTATCGCGCATGAACACCGGAGGGAAGTACGATAGTAAGGCGTTTAAGAAATCAGTCGGACTCAACGGCGTCGGTACCAAAGCCGTCAACGCGCTGTCGACGTTCTTTCGCGTCGAGTCAGTGCGCGACAACCAGCAGAAAGCGGCCGAGTTTTCCGCCGGTGAGCTGACGTTGGAGGAGGACGTGATCGAATCCACCAAACGGAGGGGCACCAAAGTGCAGTTCATCGCCGACGAAACCATTTTCCGCCATTATAAGTACCGGAATGAATACATCATCCGGATGCTCAAAAACTACTGCTACCTCAATACCGGACTGACGATTTATTACAACGGGGAAAAGTACTATTCCGACAACGGACTCAAAGACCTCCTGGAAGAAACCATCACCGACGAGGATTGCGTCTACCCGATCATCCACCTGCGCGGCGACGACATCGAGATCGCAATGACGCACAGCAAGACGCAGTATTCGGAAGAATATTATTCGTTTGTAAACGGACAAAACACCACCCAGGGCGGCACCCACCTCGGGGCCTTCCGCGAAGCCGTCGTGCGCACGGTAAAGGAATTTTACAACAAGAACTTCGAGGCGTCCGATATCCGCAAGTCGATCGTGTCGGCCATTTCCGTGAAAGTGGAAGAACCGGTGTTCGAAAGCCAGACGAAAACGAAATTAGGGTCGACGGAAATGGGTCCCGGACTCACCTCTGTCCGCACCTTCGTCAACGACTTCGTCAAGAACCAACTCGATAATTTCCTGCACAAGAACCCCGAAGTGGCCGACGCGTTACTGCGCAAGATCCTGCAGGCCGAACGCGAGCGCAAAGAACTGTCCGGCATCCGGAAACTCGCCCGCGAACGGGCCAAAAAAGCGTCGCTCCACAATAAAAAACTGCGTGATTGCCGCGTCCACCTGACCGATACCAAAAACCCTCGCAGCCTCGAAAGCACGCTGTTCATCACCGAGGGTGACTCGGCGTCGGGGTCCATCACCAAATCCCGCGATGTCAACACCCAGGCGGTGTTCAGCCTTCGCGGAAAGCCGCTGAATTCGTATGGCATGACGAAGAAAATCGTCTATGAAAACGAAGAATTCAACCTGTTGCAGGCCGCGCTCGACATCGAGGAGGAAATGGAAAACCTCCGCTACAACAACATCGTCATCGCCACCGACGCCGACGTCGACGGCATGCACATCCGGCTGTTGCTGATTACGTTCTTCCTGCAGTTCTTCCCCGAACTCATCAAAGAAGGGCACCTGTATATCCTGCAAACGCCGCTCTTCCGCGTCCGCAACAAAAAAGAAACCATCTACTGCTACAGCGAGCAGGAGCGCGTTGACGCCATCGAAAAACTGAAACCAAAGCCCGAGATCACGCGATTCAAAGGGCTCGGAGAAATATCCCCAGACGAATTCAAGCACTTCATCGGTGCCGACATACGCCTCGACCCGGTCATGCTCGACAAGGCCACGTCGATCGAGAAACTGCTCGAATTCTATATGGGCAAAAACACACCCGACCGGCAGGACTTCATCATCAATAATCTGAAGGTGGAACTAGACGTCGTGGAGAAATGAACAATGTACAATGAACGATGAACAATGAACGATGAACAATGAACGATGAGCGACGAGCCATGAACCATGAACCATGAACCATCAAACGCCTATCGACTCCAACCCATTGTTAATTGTACACCGTACATTGTTCATTGAATAAGGGCAGTCATTTCCCGCTGTTCACTCCAAGTCCTCGCCAAACGCCGTTTTTTTGTCGGCTTCGCATCGGCTTCCTCCGGTCGCCGTGCCAAACCGCAAAAAAAGCGTCGTGTGGCTCCGGGCTTTCCGCTGCCATCGGGGCTGCGGTGTGTAGTATAATGAAACAACCGGTTCCATAGGATACTCCGGAGATAACAATAAGTTGAGTTTCTGTTTTGAGCGGCCCGACCACCCAAAACCTAGAACCCAAAACCCAAAACCAAGAAATGTCAGAAGACGAGTTGGAAAATAACCTCCCACAAGAGGAAGGAGATGAACCTGGAACAAGCTACTCCAGCGACAACTTCTACGAAAACGACGAAGTAAACCCCGACGATACCATCGTCAAGGTGACCGGTATGTACAAAGACTGGTTCCTCGATTATGCGTCGTATGTCATCCTGGAGCGTGCGGTGCCCGCCATTGAAGACGGGTTCAAACCCGTGCAGCGCCGTATCATGCACTCAATGCGCGAACTCGATGATGGCCGTTACAACAAAGTGGCCAATATCGTAGGGCACACCATGCAATACCACCCGCACGGTGACGCGTCCATCGGCGACGCCATCGTGCAGATCGGGCAGAAAGACCTGCTGATCGATACCCAGGGGAACTGGGGGAACATCCTCACAGGCGACGGGGCGGCGGCCTCGCGTTACATCGAAGCGCGACTGTCGAAGTTTGCGCTTGAGGTACTTTATTCCCCTAAGATCACCGAATGGCAGTTGTCGTATGACGGCCGCCGGAACGAACCCATCAACCTTCCGGTCAAATTCCCGTTGCTGTTGGCACAGGGGGCGGAGGGAATCGCGGTGGGTCTGTCCACGAAAGTGTTGCCGCACAACTTCAATGAACTGATCGACGCGTCTATCAAGGTCTTGAAAAAGCAGTCGTTTGTGCTGTACCCGGATTTCCCCACCGCCGGTATCGCCGACATTTCGAATTACAACGACGGTATGCGCGGCGGTCGTGTGCGGGTGCGGGCAAAGATCTCACAGCTTGACAAACAAACGCTGGTCATTACCCAAATCCCATTCTCGACCAATACGTCGACCTTGATCGACAGCATCCTGAAGGCCAACGAAAAAGGGAAGATCAAGGTTAAGAAGATTGAAGATAATACGGCGGCTGAGGTTGAAATCCTGATCCATCTTCCGCCCGGCGTATCGCCTGATAAAACCATCGATGCGCTTTATGCGTTTACGGCCTGTGAAACATCCGTAGCCCCGCTCGGTTGCGTGATTGATTCGCAC
>DATGXZ010000117.1:0-5144 GCA_035298445.1 Flavobacterium sp. | reverse complement strand
CAACGGTCATACCCAGCGTGACTTTGACCTCCGCATCCGTCAGGTTGGTGTTCTTGTGCGGTGTCATACGCAGCATGAGCGCCGTACCACCCCGGTAGGGTGCAATCAGTGCGTTGTGCGAGAACCGGAGGAAGGCCGTGGGTTTTGAGAAACGTCCGAAGAACAAACCCGTGGCAATCGCAAAACTCAGGAGGCCGACCAGGGCTTCCGTTGCGGCTACGGCACTGGCGAGTACGCCATTCGGACTGATATGCCCATACCCTACCGTCGTGAATGTTTGTGCACTGAAGAAATACGCTTTACCAAACTTCACCCATTCCGACCCATTCGGATCGATACCCGATAGGTATTCCACCCCAATCAGATAGTAGATAGAGGCGAACAGGAAATTGATTGCCGCATAAAACGTCATCAATACCCCGAGGAACTTCCAACTGGGCATGCGCAACATCGTATGGTACCAACTGATACGCTCAAGCAACGGAATGCCCCGCTTGTGTATATTCGCCGATCCGTCCTTATTGACGAAACGCCCGCCGTAATTCCCAGGACTCGTACCAAATCCGGTGTTCGCCTGCGTTTGCGCTCTTTTGCTGATCCTATCGAGGAGTGACATATTTTTTTTCTTCAAATGTACGCGGAAGCATCGTAATAAGCGAGAGGGTAGACAAGATCGCCTTCCTCCTAACTCCTATCTCCTGATTCCTCCCTCCTTCTCTACCACCTCCACTTCAACCCGCCGCTGCACACAAAGCCTTCGGTGTGGTTCCAGATTTCGTCAAAGGTGGGCTGGGTGGCCGGACCGTTTACGACCCGCTTGTAACGTCCCTGCCGCTCATCCGTAAAATTCTCGAAGTTGATGAAGATGCTGAGATGTTTCCCGAAATACTTCTCCGCCGAGGCACCCAACTCCCAATACGAAGGCGTCGCCGTGCGGTCGGTGAGGTACTGCTGATCGGTGAAATAGCCCTCCAGTCCGATCTTAAGGTCGCGTTCCTTCTCATAGATCAGCGTCAGGTTCACCTTATGCCGCGGCACCAAAGGCAATTGGCCGGCACCGGGCACATAACCTGCCGTTGCCTCTGTGAACGTATAACCCGCGAAGAGTTTATAATAGTCTTGGTATACGAACTTCAGGTTGGTCTCAAACCCTCGGCTGCGCACCGGATCCGACGCATTGACGAAGCGGTAGTCGGCGCCGTCGTATTGCAGCACCAGCGGTCGCGTCAGCCGGGTATAGAAGAACATCTGGTTGGCGCTGATGGCCCACTCGCCCAAGCGCACGCGGTGGTTTATATCAACCGTTCCGCCTGCACTGCGCTCTACCTCCGCATCGATCAGCGGAAGGACGTCGCGGTATTGCAGGGTTTCCGTCTGTTCCGTAAACACCGTCGGCGCTTTATAGCCCGTGCCTCCGGTAATGCGCCCCGACCAGTTTTCATGGAACTTATACAACAACGACACCCGCGGCAGCACGGCACCAAACCGCTGGGAGGTACCGGCTTCCATCACATAACGCACCGCCTCGGCACGGAGGCCGCTTTCAACGATCAACCGGTCGGTGACGTCCCAGGTATGCTGCGCGAACACGCCTGCGGTAGCCGTGTGGCTGTCGAGATTATGCCCCGACGTATTGGTGCGTTGGTCGAAGCGGTCGTCGTTGTAACTGGCCCCGACCACCAGATCATGCCGCTCACGGAAGGTCGCCGACCACGTAGCCTCACCAAAACCGGTGAGGTTGTTTCCGGTGAACCGGTAGTCCTGTAACTCGATCTCACGGATAAATACCGCCAGGCTGCCCCGCAGGCGAAATATGCCTTGCCCCAACGGCGTCTGCACCTGGGCATTCGTGGTATTGCGCAATGTGGTATTGCGCTCGAAATAGGTATGGAAAGCGTCTTCCCCGTGGTCGATCACGCGGGTATCACCGCCGGTATTGCGGCTCACGGCGTATTGGTTACCGAGCTCGAAGGAAGTTTTCTCCCCTTTATACCAAAACAGCTTTGGATGGAGCGACAGGTTGAACGACTGCGGCAACTCGGAAAAACCGTCGCGGTCAACATCATAATCGTTTTGCAGGTTGGCGAGTCCGAGCAAGGTATACCCAAAGCGATCGTTTCGCCTGGAAAAAAAGCCCCCGAGGTTCGACTGCCCCACGTGCGACTGGTTCAGCAGCAGCAGGTGCTCTCCTTCCCGCGACGGGTCTTTCGAGATGAAGTTCACGACACCGGCGATCGCACCACCGCCGTATAACGTTGAAGCGGGACCTTTGATTACCTCCACCTGCTTCAGGTCAAGGGGCGGAATTTCAAGAATCGACAACCCATTGGCAAAGTTGCCGAAGTTCGGGTAGCCGTCTTTGAGCAATTGGGTATAGCGCCCGTCGAGTCCCTGCACGCGGATACTGGAATTGCCCGATGTAGCGGACGTCTGTTGCACCTGTATACCCGTACTCTCATGCAGCACCATCGAGACGTTTGCAGGGCGCATGTTGGCTTTCTCATCGAGTTCTTCCGAATCGATGGTTTCGACGCGGGTGGGCGTATTGCGGATGGTGCGCGAGGTGCGCGTTGATTTGATGACCACCTCCTCGAGTCCTTCGTCAGACCCCAGGCTGTCTTTCGGTTGTTCCTGTGCGGACACCACCGATGCGGCGCCGAGCAGCGCCACGAAAAAAAGTTGTTTCATGAATTGAAATTAGGATTCGTAATGCGAGAAATACCCGTTTTAAAAACGGGAGTCGAAAGCATTACGCCATCCTCGGCGGTTGCCAGATACCGGCTGAGAGGCTGTCAGGTGCCGGCGATACATAGCCAAACGTATGTTCGGGATAGTCGGGCGTGACCGTCCCCCCGGCGTACCAAACCGGTGCGTGCAGCGCGGCCATGACCGTACCGCAGCAGGCGCAGACGCAGAAAGGGGGGCACTGTTCGTCTTCACCCTCATGGTCGTGCGCGGCGATTTCCTTCCGCACCTCAGAACACTCACCGGCGTCATGACACGGCACGACCGCCAGCGCGAAGAGGTAAAAAGCGAAAAGAAGGAGAAAGCCTTTCATGGGGGTAAAGATAGGGAGAGAAGTTGGAAGTTGGAAGAAGATCGGAAGTTCGGGAGTTCGGAAGAAGTGCGGAAGTGCGGAAGTGCGGGAATGCGGGAATGCGGAATCAGGAAACCATCCCGCCACCAACCAATCTTACCCTTTTCAAAACACCCTTTACCCCATACCCTTTACCTTATACCTCTTACCCTATACCTCTTACCCTATACCTCTTACCCTTTACCCAATACCTATTACCAACCACCCCTCTTCCCACTCAAAACCCAAAACTCAACCCTCAATTCCTATCTTTGCGCCAAACAAAACCATCATGAAAAAACTTACCCTTTTACTTTTACTGTGTGTGACGTCGCTTTCGGCGCAGAAAAAATGGAGCGTTGAGGCGCATTATACCCTGCCTACGGGCGACAACGTATACGGCGACAACTACACCGGATTGGTAGATGCCGGATTCAAGTGGGCTTTTGTCAGTATACCGGTAGTGCGTGTGGGCCTTTCCGTCAACGCGAGTCTGATGTATGACAAGCAGCTTAACGACACCCAGGACTACCTCACCTACGCCATTCCGGTTCAGCCGCGCGCGTTCGCCGAGTTCAGCCTCGAGCCCGTCATCAAACGGCACCCTTCGGTGGGAATAGGATACACCACCGTGCTGTTCAATTCATCGGGCACGTTCGACGGTGAGGCCATTGCCGATTCCGATCCGCAAACGGGCGTGAACGTCAATGTGGGCCTGGCCTATGACATTATCGCCGGCCTTTTCGTGCAGGTGCAATATGACTACGTAAAACTGTCGGGCAATGTGCCTGTAAAAGATTCCTATAACCAGAACCTGACAAGCTTTCGGGCCGGAGTAGGGTTTCGGTTTTAAGGAGATCGGAAGACGGACGTAATTTCAAAAATAGAAGACCTGTTAGGCGTGGCCTGGCGGGTCTTTTTTTTGAGGTTGTTGGTAGTCAGTCATTGGACGACTTTCAGACTTTAGACTTTCAGACTTCTTCCCATCTTCCCATCTAACTTCAATGACATAGACGTCACTTAAATTGACATCAAAGTCAATTAAATTGACAAGAAAGTCAGCAAAGTTGACTTGGAAGTCAGCAAAATTGACCTGCAAGTCATCAAAATTGACTTAGAACGCACTAAAATTGACCTTAGAGACAGTTTAATTGACTGGTAAGTCAGGTTAATTGATGACAAAAGCAGCTAATTTGATGTCAAAGGCAGTTTAATTGATTTTCAAGCCAGTTAAATTGATACTAAAGTCAGCGATAGTAGGGTTTAGGACCGATATGCTGGGGTGAACAGCCCTTCACTTCGTTACACCGACACCCGGTGGGACTGTTTTGCCCGGGCGATGGGTCTGATTTGGGAGCAGAGCCGGCGGGCAGCGATTGTTTCCGGGGAATTGGGTGGGCGATCTGGCACCATTGGAGAATGGATGTCGCCTACTTCCCGCCTTTCCGACTTTCCGACTTTCCGACTTTCGGACTTTCGGACTTTCGGACTTTGAGACTTTCAGACTTTCAGACTTCCCGCCCTTCATTACGGAAAACCGTACAATTCCACTTTCAGAACCGTTTACCTTGCCGCCTGAATACGGTTGACCAAGGACGACGACACCAACCGGATTCGTAAAAACATCGCATATGAATCTATCCCCATCCCCATCCGACGACTGGAAAGCAAAGTACAGTCCGGAAGCCCTTCGAAAGCGCAAAAAACAGCAACTCATACGATTCGGGTGCCTTCCGGCCGCCGCGTTTCTCGTGCTCGTACTCATTATCGCCCTCACCACCGACGATCCGAAAGGAGCTGGCGTGGCGAAGCCCACCTATCACGATCCGCTGAAAATCGGGATCGACAGCGTCAGGGCGTTGGTGGCAAAACCGGTGCCTACCGCGAACTGGAAGGACTGGGGTGAGCCCGAGACGTTAGACAGCACTAACCTGCGCTATTGGGTGTTCTATCTGAAGAAAGCCAACATTTCGATGGTCGTACGAACGTCGACCGACACGGTGGAATTTGCCGATTTTGAACGGGAAAGTGCCCTTGAGTACTTCCAGAAAAAGCAGCAGGAACACAA
>DATGXZ010000116.1:0-2074 GCA_035298445.1 Flavobacterium sp. | reverse complement strand
ATGGTCGTATTCGGCCTCGGGAATATGTCGGTACTGGCTTCTTTGGCTTTTTTCAATCCGCTGATGGGCAGCACGTTTCGCACGCGTTTCCAAAAGATAGTACCCATCGCCGTAGGGGTGATGGGACTTTTGTTCATCGTAAGGGGATTGGGACTCGCCATTCCGTATGTATCGCCCGATACACTGGCGCTGCAGGTCATGCAGGGACCTTCCTGCCACTAATTCATCAGACTGTCAGCGAAAATAACCGCGTTTCGGGCTTGTTGCGTCGCAGGCGAAGATCGAGTGCCATACAGATGTTGCGCACAAAAGGACGACCAGCTTCTTCTACCACTATCGACTTTCCGGATATCGTAAGCAATCCGTCTTTCTCAAATTCCTTCAATTCTTCCAGGATCTCATCTGAAAATAAAAAGGCTTCGGCACCCGTCCACTCGGTTTTGAGCCGGCACATCAGGTTCAGGATGTGTTGCCGCACGATAAGGTCTTCTGTGGTCAGGATATGTCCGCGTAACAACGGCAGCGTATCCCATTCAATCAGTTGGTGGTAGTCCTCGAGGTTTTTGGTGTTTTGGGCAAAGCCGTACCAACTGTCGCCGATGGCGGAAACGCCCAGACCGATCATCATCCGCGTCGAAGCGGTCGTATAACCCATGAAATTCCGGTGGAGCGCGCCGTTTTCGGTGGCAGTGAACAGGCTGTCGGTGGTAAGCGCGAAATGGTCCATGCCGATTTCATGGTAGCCGGCGTCCGAAAGCATCCGCTTGCCGGTTTCGTATAACATCCGTTTTTCGGCGTCGCGCGGCAGGTCTTCCTCACGGAAACCGCGTTGTCCGTTTCCTTTGAGCCAGGGCGTGTGTGCGTAGCTGTAAAAGGCCAGACGGTCGGGCTGAAGGGCTACGGTTTTCGAAATCGTATCGATGACGTCGTCGAGCGTCTGGAAGGGGAGTCCGTAAATCAAGTCGTGGCCAATCGAGGTGTAACCCACCGAACGGGCGGCCTCTGTCACCTCCTTGACATGCTCAAAAGGCTGTAGCCGGTTGATGGCCCGCTGCACACGTTCGGAATAATCCTGTACACCGAAACTCACGCGCCGAAAGCCCAGTTTATAAAGGGTTTCGAGGTGTTGGCGTGTGGTATTGTTCGGATGTCCCTCAAATCCCAATTCGGTGGTGGCGGTTCGTTGACCGAGCGCGAAAATACCGTTGATGAGGTCTTCCAGGTTCTTTGAGGAGAAGAAAGTAGGGGTGCCTCCGCCGAGGTGGAGTTCCGCGATTTTCGGTTTCTCGCCCAACATCTCCACATACATCCGCCATTCTTTCAGCACCGAACGGATGTAGGGGTCTTCCACGTCATGGTTTTTGGTAATACGCTTGGTGCAACCGCAAAACGTACACATACTTTCGCAGAACGGCAGGTGGATATAAAGGCTAATCCCATCGTTCCGGCTTTCGTCATACGATTTCCGGATCGAATCGCGCCATGCTGTGGCGGAAAAGGTGTCGGCGTCCCAATACGGAACGGTCGGATAGCTCGTGTAGCGGGGGCCCGGAACGTTGTATTTCCGAATAAGTTGCTCGTTCATAACCTGGTGCGTTTGAACGGTAAAAGTAGGGGAAGGGGGATGCCCCTGTCCTGATAAATGTCAGGAAGGGAAATGAAAACGCCGGATGGTGGATCCGGCGTTGTCGTTATTCTTCTGTTGGCGTTTCGGTTTCGGTGGCCTCTGCCTGCGCGGGTTTCGCCTCGCTCGCCTTGCCGATGTTCCGCAACTGGCGGAGTTTTTCTTTCAATACCTCCAGTTCGTCTTTGTGACGCTGGATGTTCTTCCGTACCTCCGCTACCATCGGATTTTCCTTTTTCGGGTCCTTACTGCTGAAGAACTGGATGTTGTTCTCCAATTGCAGGATTTCAGAGTTGGTCTCGTCGATTTTGCGCATCAGGAAGATTTTCTCGTTATCCAGGCGGCGGGTGTCGTTTCCACCGGCGAACTGGTCGATACGGCTGCTGAAACGCGCCATTTCGGAGTCTTTCTTGCTGAGGCTGAGTTTTTCGAACAGCACGTCGAGTACTT
>DATGXZ010000115.1:0-1736 GCA_035298445.1 Flavobacterium sp. | reverse complement strand
AATTGGGCGAGAACTCGCAGTTGGCGAGCCGTATCATCGCCGGAGTGGGTGTGGCGTATGGGAATTCAATCGAAATGCCCTACATCAAGCAGTTCTTCATTGGCGGCACGAACAGCATTCGCGCGTTTCGCGCCCGTTCGATCGGCCCTGGCCATTTCGACGTCCGGAC
Source organism: Flavobacterium sp. (assembly GCA_035298445.1). Classification (GTDB taxonomy): domain Bacteria; phylum Bacteroidota; class Bacteroidia; order Flavobacteriales; family Flavobacteriaceae; genus Flavobacterium. The sequence continues at coordinate 1,567 of DATGXZ010000115.1, read as the reverse complement.
GCTTGACAGCGACTTCCTGCCCGACCAATCGGGTGATGCCAAATTAGAGTTCAGCACCGAATACCGGGCCAAACTCTACTCGGTCGTTCATGGCGCGCTCTTCCTCGACGCCGGAAACATCTGGCTGCAGCGCGACGATCCGGAACGACCGGGCGCACGACTCACCAATCGGTTCCTAAACGACCTGGCGGTAGGAACCGGTGCGGGATTGCGCGTCGACCTCTCCTTTTTGGTACTGCGACTCGACCTTGCCTTTCCCCTTCGCGTGCCGTACTTACCCGACGGCCAAAAATGGGTGGGCGACCGGATTGCCTTTGGAAATCCGGATTGGAGACGCGACAACCTTGTGTTGAACATCGCGATTGGGTATCCGTTTTAACGTACTTTTGCGCCATGCCGGCTTTGTTCAATCAACGTAATTTCCACAAACACACCTTTTGCCTTTGGCGGGAACGGCCCAAGACCGAACTCGAAGGCCGCGTGCCCGATTTCACCAGCCGCACGGGTAGCCGCTACTTCTTTGACGCGACGGGTGTATACCGCCTCTCGGATCACTGGGCCCGTGTCGCGAATTGCCGTTGGCGGTTAGAGGGAGGCGACGGACGCGGACAACGCCTCGGCTATGCTAAATGGACGGATTTCCTGCCTGACGACGACAACCAACGACTCTATTGGATTGCCGTGGATTTTGAGCGGAAGGAAGCGACCTACCACCATCGCGACCAGGGCACTGTAAACGGATGGCTGCGTACGACGCCACAAACGATACGACGCATGCGGGAGGTTCGTAAAATCCTGTGTACGGATGAATGGGCCGCCTATTTGGACGGTGACGTCGAAAAAACCCGTCGCGAATGGGTGGCGGAACTCGTCCAAACCGACCGCACGCTGGCCGCCATACGCACCTCTGGAACCTCGGGTCGATAAATCGTCAGGGAATCCCTATCTTTGCGGCTAAATTCCCCAAAGGAATAACCCACATTAATGAATTTCAAAGACTTACAGCTATCGAGTAACCTGCTCGAAGCGATACAAGATAAAGGTTACACTACTCCTACTCCTATCCAGCAACAAGCCATCCCGATTATCCTAAAGGGCTCTGATTTAGTAGGATGCGCCCAAACCGGCACCGGAAAAACGGCGGCTTTCGCCATTCCGATCATCCAGCAACTGCACCGGATGGGTTCCAGCAAACGCAAACTGATACGCGCCCTCGTGGTGACGCCCACCCGAGAACTGGCCCTGCAGATCGGCGAAAATTTTGACGAATACTCGAAATACACCAACCTTCGTCAGGTGACGGTATTCGGTGGTGTGTCGCAAATTCCGCAAGTCGACCAGTTGCGACGCGGAGTCGATGTATTGATCGCCACTCCAGGACGCCTCCTCGACCTTCACAAACAAGGTTTCATTGACCTTGACCACCTGCATACACTCGTATTGGACGAGGCCGACCAAATGCTCGATATGGGGTTTGTAAACGACGTGAAGAAGATCGTCAAACTTACGCCTGACAACCGGCAGACGCTGCTTTTTTCGGCCACCATGCCGCTCCCGATACGCGAAC
>DATGXZ010000114.1:0-10966 GCA_035298445.1 Flavobacterium sp. | reverse complement strand
GTCGGGAAACGGCGCGACTTCAAACTCCTGCAATTCCTGAAGGCCGTTGCCGTTGTAGTCGTTCCAGGTGTAAACACCGCGACCGGGTTCCACCTCCACATAGCTGAATTCCTGTTGTGCAATGGTGCCCGCAAAGGTTTCGTAGGCAGTACTGACCTGTATCAAATCAGCGAAAAAACGGTCGTTGTATAGCAGGCGGGTTGTCAACGACGGAACGTCTTTTACCCCTTCCTTTTCAAAATGAAGAAGTCGGTAGTTGGTAAAAAGGCTGAGGTCGCTTTTGTCGGTTTTGAGCAATCGCGATTTCAGGTAATACGAATCGGATTGGTTGACGCGGATCAGCCGTCCGTCCTGCAAACTGTCATTCACCCGACGAAGGTAACCCACTTCGGCGAATACCTTGGTGCTGTCACCGCGACCGACGAAAGCGCCATACTCAAAGAAACGTTGGCTTATAGACGAGAGTAATCCGGTTTCCTTTAGTCGCTCCTGATTGTCCTAAGCACGACTTCGGGCGCCGGCCCAGCTGCGGTCAAAACGCCGCACGACATCGGATTGCTGCCGGAAAAATGTCGAGGAGGCACGCGTACCGTCGCTTTTCAAATAGCTCGACTGGTGCTGTATCCGCCATTTCTCGAGGTTGGCATAGGCAGACAGCAGGTGGCGGGTGCCTGAGAACTGGGTGGAGAAGTCGAGTTTTTCCAAGCGGTAGGAGATCGTGCTTTTTTCGGGAAGCGAAAAATCGAGTCCGGAAACGAAAAGGCTTTGTGTGCCGGTTGGTGTTTCGGTCAGGTTCCAATCGCGGCTGAATTCGATATTGAAAAGGCGTTCGATGGCGCGAAAACGACTTTGTATTAACTGATAACCGGAAAATGCGTCCAAATTCCATTTGCCCGAGTAAAGCCGTTGCCGTCCGTCGAATTTCAGCGCGATGCCTTGGTTATCACTGTCGTCTTCGGTTGAAAACAGGTTTTTATCATTGTTACTGATGGCGGCTTCAAATTTGACGTCCGTTTTCTCAGATGGATGGAACCCACCCATCACCGTCGCCATCTGCAACTTGACAGGCGCCACCAACGGGATAATCGGAGCGTAGTTTCCCTGTGAGATGCCGTCGACAGGGGCCACATATTCGAATACTTTCCCCGCTGCCGTGGTCGTGAGAAATACGTAGTCACCGTTTCCCTGGCCCACATCCGTAAACCGTACGTTGTATAGGGTCTCGTCGGGGTCATTGGAGTACGCATATACTTCAACACCACCGACAAACGTTTTTCGATACAGCACCCGGTTCTCTGAATACGTATCCTGGTAAGCCGACGATGCCACCATCAGCGACGGATCGTCACCCGCAGCAACCAATGCCTGGACCTGTTCCGATGTGAGGCTTTGCTGCAAGGGTTGGTTTTTCACGTCGTTCTCTGAATAGACGTATCCGCCGATATCCCATTTTTTGGTTTCGTGGGTAGCGCCGCCATAGGTCACGAAACGCGTGTAGTTTCGGTCGGCGTACTGATATTCAACATTGATCCGCATCTCGGATGTGATGGGGAACAACGATGTGAACGTGATTTCCCCGGCGTTGTAATCGATGATATAATCGTTGCTCTCGCCGCGTTTCAACAGGATGCCGTTTACATACACCCGTTCTGAGCCGGAAATAACCAGTATGTAAAGTTCGTTATTGGGACCGCGCAACTTATACGGACCCTGGTTTCCCTCCTGTCCGGTAAAGGAACTTCGTGCGTATTGCCCGCGAACAAGGGCGGCTGAGGCATAGAGTGTGGTTTTGTGTTCGGCATCCCCCAGTGTCAGCCCCACTGCAATTCCCTGCACTTTCTTATTGAAATTCAGGAAGCGCGACCGGCGGTTTTCCAGGAAAAGGTCGCCAGCGCGGATGTTCCAGTTGTCGCCGAACAATTCAATGAAAATCTGGTCAAATTCGTCGAGTCTCTGCGAATAACCTCCTTCTTGCAGCGGAATGTTCGTGTCTTGTATCGAAGCCCGAAGACTCACTTTGTCCGACAGCCGTCCTGTAATCTGTAAGTCAAGCGAAGAGTTCACCACGGCATTTTGGTTGTTTCCCACCGTAACGCCGCGGGTAATGCTACCAGAGGTCGACAGTCCGTCAAAAGGAACAAACTTCCGTATTCCGGTGCCCGGCACTTGTAGCGGCATCGTGCCATTGACCACTTTTTTTCGATCGTAGAGTGCGTACTCGCGGGTAAGGTAATTCGGCAGTCGCAGAAAACGAACCTGCAAGGTATCACCCAGGAAGGGAGCATCACTGCGCAGCACCAACCGTCCGGTTTCGAAGTCCATGTGGTAGTAAGACGTGTCGATCGGCTGACCCTGGCGGTCGCTCAAACGAAAGAAGGACTGCACTACGGCGGTGGTATCGATCTGGATGGTGTCACGACTGGCCCGAAACCGGCGGTTTTCATAGGACGTCCGAAGCTCCTGGGCTTGTGCCGCAGTCACCAACAGAATCAAACCGTACCACCACGTTTTCACCATCCGGATTATAACTTCGAATTGTCAAAAGTAGTGTGTTTTATGGTGTAAAAGCCCGATTTACTTCCGGTAGCCGATGGCGGGACGGTCGGATTCTGGCGGTTGTCGCGTCAACTCGTCGACATACTCGAATAGGAGCTCGATGTTCCGGCTCTGGTTTTCCACACGGGAACGTATTTTTTCGATTTCCAGCCGTACGTCCGCGTGTTCCAGCAGCATCGTACGCATTTTGGTGAAGATGCGCATAATCAGGATATTGGTCTGGATGGCGCGTTCGCTATTCAAGACACTCGATAACATCAGGATGCCGTGCTCGGTGAAGGCGTAGGGAAGATATCGGTCACCGCCCCATTTTGTGGTCGCAAATTGCGACCTCAAATTTCTGTACTCTTCTTGGGTGAGACGGAACATAAAATCGTCTGGAAACCGGGCGCTGTTCCGCTTTGCCTGTTCGTTGATACGCTTGGTTTCGACGCCGTACAGTTCGGCCAGGTCGCGGTCAAGCATCACTTTATGGCCGCGCAGGTAATGGATTTTCTCGTAAAGGAAGTCGTGTGGCTCCATCTATCGGAATTTCCGCTAAATGTAAGGCACCCGTTCCGAGAGTGGGTACGGTTTTTCCGTAGATGTTATCCTATTTTGTGACTAGTTGCACGGTGTCGCGGCTGATCTGTTTGACCAAAACCGTTTTCTCCGCTTCGACGGCTGCTACTGCCGCGGCGTCAAAATGACGGATCGTGTAAAGGGACACCTTTTCGTTATAGGCCACCTTAAATTTCTTTGAAAGACGGGCGCGCAGTTCTTCGAAGTTGCCAAACTTATCGTCGACGCATACCGAGAAACTGATGGCCGAGTTTTGGATAAGGTGCACCTTCATGCGATAGGTATGGAACAGCGCAAAGATCTCGCTGATGTTGTCTTCCACGATGAACGAAAAATCAATCGACGAAAGCGAAATCAATAACTGGTCTTTTTTTACAATGAAACAAGGCAGCTTGGGTTCGAGGTCGGCGCCTTTCGAAACGGAGGTGCCTGGCAATTCAGGGTGCAAAAAGGATTTTACGTATAGTGGAATTTCCTTTCGCTGTAACGGCTGAAGTGTTTTTGGGTGGATGACGGTCGCACCGTAAAACGCCAACTCGATGGCTTCCCGATAGGAAATTTGGTTTAGGAGTTGCACGTGGTCAAAATACCTCGGGTCGCCGTTCATGACGCCCGGCACATCTTTCCAGATCGTCACGCTCTCGGCGTTGAGGCAGTACGCGAAAATTGCGGCGGTGTAGTCGGAACCCTCCCGGCCCAGGGTTGTGGTAAAGCCATTGTCATCCGATCCGAGAAAGCCCTGGGTGACGTTCAGTGTTTTCTTTCTGACGTTTTTGGAAATTAGCTTTTGGGTGGTGTCCCAATCCACATTGGCATCGCGGTAGGTACTGTCAGTCTTGACGAATTGTCGTACGTCGAGCCACTGGGTCTTGATGCCATTAGCGGCCATGAAATGGGCGATGATGGTGGTGGATACCAGCTCCCCCATACTGACAATCTGATCGTAGACGTAGTTATAATTGGGTGACTTGTTGTGGGAAAGGAAGTGGTCAAGTTCGGCAAACAGCGCATTGACCGCTCCGAAAACGGCGTGTGATTCGTCGAATAAGTCGAGCAGGATTTCGTTATGGTATTTTCGGACCTCCTGCACAGATGCCTGCAGCGCCGGAGAAGCATCGAAGTAATTCCGCACGACGACTTCCAGCGCATTCGTTGTTTTACCCATGGCCGAAACGACCAACAGCACATCTTCATAACCTGCTACCTGTAAGACGTTCCAGACGTTTCGTACTCCTGCCGCATCCTTCACCGAGGCGCCGCCGAACTTGTATACTTTCATTGATTATCGTTTGTTTTCTCGACTTCATACCGAAGCCGTTCGGTTCGTTCACAAAAAGCGCGGATGCCCTCTTCATCCATCTGGGCTACACGCCAGTCGGAAAATACCCGCGCGCCACTTTTCTCATAAAACGTGATGGCAGGGGCATTCCAGTCGAGCACGGCCCATTCTATCCGCCTAACGCCCTCGCGTTTTCCTTGTTGGATGACGGCAGCATACAGTGCCGATCCGGCTCCGCTGCCGCGTTGGCTTTCCCGCACGATCAGGTCTTCCAGGTGGAGGGTTTTGCCTTTCCAGGTTGAATAGCGGTAGTAATACAATGCCATCCCGATGATCGTGCCGTCTTCCTCGGCTACGAAGGTGTGGAATAGGGGGGAATCGGAAAAGCCGTCCCGCACTAGGTCATCGACGGTTACGACAACCGCGTCGGGTTCGCGCTCAAATACGGCGAGCTCGCGGATGAGTTCCAACACCGCTGGCATGTCATCAGGAGTACCGGTTCGAATGTGCACGCTGATCGTTGTTTTTAGAAAGGAAAAGGTTGTTTTGACGTGTCCGTTTCCGAATTGGCAGGACATTTCGGAACAAATATACGAATACCGAAAATGAATCACTTTCGGCTGTCCGGATTTCACAAAAAAGGCGATATTTGCACAACTATATCGATTTCGTAAAATGGAAGAGCGCAATAAGACCCTTGGGGAATTCATCATTGAAAAACAGGAGGAATTCCGGTATTCGTCGGGCGAACTTTCGCGCCTCATCAACTCAATCCGTCTCGCGGCCAAAGTAGTAAACTACAAGGTAAACAAAGCCGGACTCGTTGATATCATCGGTGCCGCCGGTGAAGTCAACGTGCAGGGCGAAGATCAACAGAAGCTCGACGTGTATGCCAATGAGGTATTCATCCAGACCCTGATCAACCGCGAGATCGTCTGCGGTATCGCTTCCGAGGAAAGTGACGAGTTCATTACTGTCTGCGGCAGCGACAACAGCCACAACAATAAGTATGTGGTGCTCATGGATCCGCTTGACGGCTCTTCTAATATCGATGTGAATGTACCGGTAGGAACCATCTTTTCCGTTTTCCGCAGAATTACACCCATTGGCGAGCCTGTTACGCTGGAAGATTTCCTGCAGCCGGGTATCAACCAGGTGGCAGCGGGCTATGTCATTTATGGTACGTCTACCATGCTGGTTTATACGACCGGTCACGGTGTCAACGGCTTCACCCTGAACCCCGCGATTGGCACGTTTTACCTGTCGCATCCCAATATGCAATTCCGGAAAGACGGTAACATTTATTCCATCAACGAAGGGAACTACGTCCATTTCCCGCAAGGGGTCAAGAACTACATCAAGTATTGCCAGATGGAGGAGGGCGACCGTCCGTATACCTCACGTTACATCGGCAGCTTGGTTTCGGACATCCACCGAAACATGATCAAGGGCGGAATTTATATCTATCCCACCAGTTCAAAGGCACCCAAAGGGAAGTTACGCCTGTTATACGAATGCAATCCGATGGCATTCATCGTCGAGCAGGCGGGTGGCCGCGCGTCGGACGGCTTCCAACGTATTATGGAAATACAACCTACCGAACTCCACCAGCGCGTTCCGTTCTTCTGCGGAAGCGAGAATATGGTTGCAAAAGCCGAGGAGTTTATGGCCGGAAAGGCATAGGGAAGCCTTAAGGGACAGCCTTATCCATAAAAAAAGCGCCCGAAGGCGCCTTATATCAAAAACCGTATCCGGTCTATTTGTTCATGTGTTGGATTTCGTACACAAACGTATCCAAATCTACACCCATCACCAACAGAGACAACGCTTTGTCAACGATGTAATGTACGTTACCCGGTGTAAAGCCAAGGGCAAGCGCAAACCGCGTCAGGATGTCTTTTTGTTTTGGACCCAACACGTGGTCGGCGTACACCATACGCGACAGGTCGTATAAACGTTCGATGCGCTGTGTGTACAGATACGGTGGGTTAATCGGATATTTCATCGGGTTTTCGAGAATCTCGGCATATTCTTCCGGAGAAATCTCAAGTTGTACCGCCAGCTTATCAAGGAATTGACGCTCTTCCGGGGTCAGGTGCCCGTTCTCCATCGCCACCCGGACGATTGAAGCAAAGTGTCCTTTGTTACGTTCCTGAAAGCCACTGTCGAACAAATCTGAAAAAGACATAAGGATGTTGTTTAATTGCAGTGCAAATATAAGAAAGTCCAAATGTCCGGTTGTGTAAAACAACAGAAAACCTCCATCACTGAAAATCGGAACCCTGGGCTCCACTTCCTCGTCGGTGGGCTTTCAGGCGTCCGGACTTTTCCCTAAGTTTGGCACCACCCAATCGTTCCCTACATGAATTCCTTTTGGATTTTCTTTGAAACCGGCTTGCGACATGTTCTTGACATAGCCGCCTACGATCACGTTCTATTCCTCATGGCCCTCACGGTTCCCTATGCCTTCCGCGACTGGAAACGGTTGTTGCTGCTCGTGAGTGTCTTTACACTGGGTCATACGGCCTCGCTCTTGTTGGCGGTGTTCGGCTGGCTGTCGGTGCGCGCCGACCTGGTCGAGTTCCTCATCCCGGTTACGATAGCACTTACCGCCCTTTTCCATCTTTTTACCGCCGGAAAAGCATCACGCAAAGAGGGACTTTCTATAATAGCGGGTGTGACCTTGTTTTTTGGGATTGTGCACGGACTCGGGTTCTCGAATTACTTCAACGCCTTGCTGCCCGGGACAGCAGCTGACAAGTTGTTGCCTACGTTAGAGTTCGCATTGGGTATTGAAGCAGCACAGGTGCTGGTGGTGTTGTCGGTGTTGATTCTGTCGTATGCCGCACAGACGTTCTTTCGCTTTTCGCGACGCGACTGGACGCTGGTGCTTTCGGCCTTCATCATCGGAGTCGTGGTGCCCCTGTTGCTAAACTGCCCGCTTTGGGAAAGAAAATAGCAGAGGCCCTTTCCCAATGCCGAAAATCCTGTTTACTTTAGCAAACGAGATGGATACCGTAAAACGACATAAATACGACACCGCTTACCTACGCATCGCGCGGGAATGGGCCCAGTTGTCGTACTGCGAACGTCGAAAGGTGGGCGCGATCATAGTGAAAGACCGCATGATCATCTCTGATGGCTACAACGGCACGCCCAGCGGATTCGAGAATTGCTGCGAAGACAATGACGGAATGACCCATTGGTATGTGCTGCATGCGGAGGCCAATGCCATATTGAAGGTAGCGGGTTCCACCCAATCCTGCGAAGGCGCGACCCTCTATATTACCATGTCGCCATGCCGCGAATGCAGTAAATTGATCCATCAGTCGGGTATTACGCGGGTGGTGTACCACGAACGTTATAAAGATGATTCGGGATTGCAGTTCCTGGCCAAGGCGGGTGTCGAGGTCGAACATATTGCCTTACCTGACGAAAAACCATGAAGAAAAACACGAACTACCTTCCGCTTCTCCTTTTTACCACCCTTGCCCTTGGGGTGCTGCTGGGTTCGCTGTTGAACTTTCCCATACGCGACCAGTTGCTGTCAGGGAACAGTAAGAAGGAAAAGCTCAATAAACTGATTGATTTCATCGATACGGAATACGTTGACGAGGTGAATACCGATTCCATCGTCGACATTACGGTCAACAGCATACTTGAAAAACTGGATCCACATTCGGTCTATATCGCGGAAAACGAAATGCAGGAAGTAGCCGAGAACATGAAAGGTGATTTTGTGGGCATCGGTGTAAATTTTCTCATGCTTCGCGACACGCTGACGGTGGTCAAGCCAGTGGAAGGGGGGCCGTCGGAGCGTGCGGGCATTAAGGCGGGTGACCGTCTGTTATATGCCGATCGCGATCGTTTGTTTGGAAAGAAGATACAGGTTGACTCGCTTTTCTCTAAGTTGAAAGGGCAGGAAGGATCCGAAGTGACGCTTACCGTCTACCGAAAAACCGAGAAAAGGAAGTTCAAAGTGAAGCTGCGACGCGGTGTCGTTCCCATTAAAAGTGTCGATGTAGCGCTGATGATTGACCGCACGACGGGCTACATCAAAGTCAACCGGTTTGCGGAAACGACGTTCCGGGAGTTCCATGAAGGCTTGCTGAAACTAAAGAAGAAAGGCATGCGCAGCCTGGTGCTTGATCTTCGTGATAACGGCGGCGGCTACCTGGAACGTGCAGTGGAAATCGCGGACGAATTCCTGAAAGACAAGCAACCTATCGTCTTTACCAAAGACCGACACGGCAAGGTCGACAAAACCCTGGCGACGGATGCCGGCAGCTTTGAGGCGGGGAAAATCTATGTCTTATTGAATGAGAACTCTGCTTCTGCCAGCGAAATCCTGGCGGGCGCCATACAAGACAATGACCGCGGGTATATCGTCGGTCGACGTTCGTTTGGAAAAGGATTGGTGCAGCGCGAAATGGACTTCGGCGATGGTTCGGCCGTGCGCTTGACCGTGGCGCGGTATTATACACCGACGGGACGATCGATCCAGAAGTCGTATAAATCCGGAACGGAAGCCTACTACAAAGACTTCGACCACCGATTTGAAAACGGCGAACTCTACGATAAAGACAGTATCAAAATTGCCGATACCCTTAAGTTCAAGACGCCGAAAGGACGCATTGTATATGGCGGCGGCGGTATCGTACCCGACATTTTCGTCCCGCTCGAGGCAAGTCAGGGCGACGAAGAGACCCTATATCTGATGCAGTCTGGAAGTCCGTCAAACTATGTGTTCGAAGAATTGGAAAAAGACCGTCTGGCCTTCGACTCACTGTCTTTCGATGCGTTGGTAGCCCGTATGAAAAGCACGGATCGCTATATTGAAGGTTTCCGGAAATACATTGCCCAGGCAGGTTATGACCTCAAGATACACGACCCCGAACTCGTCAGGCGTTACCTTACCGCGGAGTTTGCGCGTCAGTTGTTTTCGGATGAAAAATACTACCAGGTAGTGCTGCAGGGAGACCCGATGATCAAAGCCGTAAAAGAAGCTTCGGAAAAGAAATCTTAGTGGGCGCGGGTACTGTCGTGCACCTGTGACGGTTTGCCGTCGTTCCAGTTTGTAAGGATGTCAGTGGCTACGGCTGCACCACTGCCGGCTGCGATGGCCAATTGGCTTCTCCATCCCGCAAGTGTGCCGGCTACGTAAAGACCCGGCGCCACCAAATGGTCGGTATTCCGCAACTGTATGCGATTTTTCTCAGGTGCTGCTTTTTGGTGCGGCATGACGAATTCTGTTAATCCTTCAATGAAAAAAGCGGAGGAAGAACCGACAGCGATTACCACTTCTCGTGTGCGATACGAACCTTTGTTGGTCACCACTTCAAAATCTGAATACTGCCCGTTCACAGCCATGACCTTTTCATTCTCGATTTGCACCACATGCGGGTACTGTGACGCCAGGTGCGAGCGGCTGTTGAGAAGAAGGTCGGCTCCGAGTGTTCCGGGTGCGATACCATAGGCATTGTTGTAGAGGCCGTCTTGCAAGGCGGATGCCTTTTGGTGGACGAAAACACCGATCTTTCGTTCGGCAGCGTAGGGTTTGGTGTGGGCCGAACCCAATACCAGGGCGCATGACATGCCGGCGGCACCGCCGCCTACAATCAGTACGTCGAACATCAATGCTTCATTTTTTGTTCGATCGCTTTCGACAAGCGAAAGATGACCAACACGCATACGGCACAGAAGGCAGCGACGATACCGATAAGGGCCGCCATGCTATCGCCTTCGAAGAGGTTTCGGAAATCGAGCTTGGTGCAGTTGAAAACAATCAATCCAAACGCGATGACGATCAATATATTGGTGAAGATTTTCATGGATACGAAAAATGTAGGGTGAAAGTAGGAAAAAAGCCGTTATACGAACAATGCTTTAACATTCGCGGCAAATAATTTAACGGCGATGGCGAGGAGTACAACACCGAAGGTCTTCCGTACGACCCCGAGTCCACTTTTGCCAAGTGCCCGCTCAATCTTACCGGATGATTTCAGCACCGCATAAACCAATATGATATTCAACACGATTGCCACCAGGATATTCGGGGCCGCATATTGGGCGCGGAGCGACAGTAGCGTTGTCATGGTGCCCGCCCCCGCAATCAGGGGAAAGGCGATAGGAACGATAGATGCTGAGCCAGGATCTTCGTCGCGATAAATCCGGATGCCAAGAATCATTTCAAGGGCAAGAAAGAAGAGAACGAACGAACCGGCAACAGCGAACGAATTGACATCAACCCCCATGAGCTTCAGCAATTCCTCGCCGATAAACAGGAATACAATCATAATGGCGCCGGCCGTCAGTGACGCCTTCTCTGATTCGATATGGCCAAACTTCGAGCGTAGGTCAACCAGTACGGGAATGGTGCCTACGACATCGATCACGGCGAACAACACCATACTGATCGTTACTATTTCCTTGAAATCGAATGACATAGTCTATAATTTCGGCCTGCAAAATTACGGCGTCTGTTGTGGGGATTAAGCCAAATTTGCGTTAATTTTAAGATGTAAGGAGGTGCATTCCAGGCACTGTGATAACATATATTTTGGCTACGGC
>DATGXZ010000113.1:0-6985 GCA_035298445.1 Flavobacterium sp. | reverse complement strand
GACTCAATGATTGGCCACTAAATTAGCATTAATCTTCTAAAATAAAAGCTAAATTTTTATGGCTTTCCTTTATGTATTACGACAATGTCGTTATGCTGTATGTTGGCTCGTCCGCTATGATGCGCTGCAATTCCAACAACGGTATTTCCGTGTCCGAAGTGACCAACAGGGTTTTAAAATCGGCACCCATGCTGACATTCGTGACACCCCTCATTTCGCGGAATTTCGAGGTGACCGTCGTTCGGCAACCATTGCAGGTGATTCCTTCAAATCCGTATAATCGTACGGTGACATCCTCATTTTTCCTCATCTCGAAATGCAGTTCGGTCCCTTGTCGGGACGCCACTGAATGCCTCGCTTCGTCCATCCGTTGGATTTCAAACGCTCCCTGGAAGAGTGCCTCATATTCGGTCTTGTTACCCCCGAATGGCGGGCCCGATTCGAATTCCCGGTTGAAAAGCAGTCCGGTGAGTCGTCCACTGGGTGCCAATAGCCGGTGCATGTGGGCGACGTATTGTTGTCGCATCGACGGCGGAATCGCACAGAAGAACGTCTGCTCGATGATATAATCATAGGTTCCTTCATGTGCAAAGAAATCGCCCAACAATAGCGTAATTCCTTCGCGGTCCGCGAATTTCACCCGAAGGTTATCCATCAGGGTCGGTGCTATATCGATGACGGTAATGTCCCGGAAACCACGTTCCAGCAGGTATTCCGCTTCATACGTATTGCCGCAGCCCGGGATCAGGATACGGGCACCCAAATCGTCAATCGCATCGAGGCAGGCGCGCATCGCGGGCGACACGCCACCTAAATCCCAGCCGGTTGCCTTTGCCTGGTATTGGTTATCCCAGTAGGTTTGGTCAAGCGGATGGTCGCAAGTGACGACACAGCATTTTTCTTCGTCCTTCATCGAAATAGTCACGGTTTTCTTCGGGTCGTAATGCCGAACGGCACATACAGTGGGCAGAAGCTCACCAGTGACGTCAGCAGGAATACGACGGCCAAGATACCCAAAATCAACGCAAGTGTGCCATTGATTATCCCGGAAAAATAGAGTACGGCCACGAGTATGGCGAGTAGGAAGCGGACCAGTTTATCGGTAGAACCCATGTTTTTTTTCATGATCATCGTGTTTAGGTTAATTGATTTTCGACAATATCGTCTGTATGATTGCGTCTTTCGACAATACGCCGGATTGCCGCCACAACTGCCTCCCGCCCTGGAACAGCATCAGCGTCGGCACGCCGCGTACCCGCCATTGTGACGCGAGTTCCGGGTTTTTGTCTACGTCAATCTTGATTACGGTAAGGCGATGCCCCAGATTGTCCTTCACTTCTTTTAGGATGGGTGTCAGCATCTGGCAGGGGCCGCACCACGTGGCAAAGAAATCGATGAGTACCGGTTGGTCCTGCGCAATCAGGTCGGCGAAAGGTGTCGTTTGTGAAGTTTCCATAGTTTTAGGCATGGGTAAGGGCCGCGACCTTCTGCCACGTGCCTCCGTTGGTGACATTGGTGAAGCCATTCCGCTCAAGCAGTGATTTTGCCATCGCGCTTCTGTTACCGCTGCGGCAAAAGACCACGATATGGGGCTTTTCCTTAAGCATCGGCAACTGTTGCGATAATTGATCGAGCGGAATATTGACCGACCCTTTTACATGGCCATTACGGAATTCAGCGGACGTGCGAACATCCACAAGGAGCGCACCGTCCCTGATACGTTCCAAAAGTGTCTGTTCGTCCGCCCGACTGAAGAGTTGTTTGAATAGTCCTAACATCGTAGGGATTTTATAATAGGGTGGTAGGGCACACGTAATCGGTTTTGGCCATACCGGTGTGCTTGATTTCGGTAAAACCGCCGACAACGTCCACAAAATTGTCCCAACCGCGCTGTTTCAGTATAGAGGCCGCAATCATGCTCCGGTAGCCGCCGGCGCAATGCAACACGAAACGTCTGTCTTTTGGAAACTCGGCCAGGTGTTGGTTCAGTTCATTCAACGGAATGTTGATGGCGTGTACCAGATGCTCGGAAGCGAATTCACTTCTTTTGCGTACATCGAATATCGGCACGGAGCCGTCGGCCACTTCCGCCAGTTCTCCGGCCGTGATACGTCCTACGGTATCCAGCTCACGCCCTTCGGCCTTCCACGCTTCGATACCACCTTTGAGATAACCGATCGTGTGGTCGAAGCCGATGCGGGAGAGGCGTATCATGGTTTCTTCTTCCTTGCCTTCATCGGTCACAAGCAGGATTTCCTGTTGGATATCGATGACCATTTCGCCCACCCACATGGCAAAACTTCCTTCCAGGCCGATATTGATGCTGTTGGGGATGAAGCCACGGGCAAACACCGATGCATCCCTTGTGTCGAGTACCAATGCGCGCGTTTCATTGGCGGCAGCCTCGAATTCAGTAGGCGACAATGGACGTTTCGCCTTTTCCAATACAGTGTCAAGGCTGTCATACCCCCTGATGTTCATCAACACGTTTGAAGGGAAATAACCCGGGGGCGTCGTGAGGCCTGTAAGTAATGCGGTCACGAATTCGTCTTCCGTCATATCCGGCGCAAGGGCGTAATTGGTCGCTTTTTGGTGACCGAGCGTATCGGTGGTTTCCTTACTCATCATTTTCCCACAGGCGGAACCGGCGCCATGGTTGGGATAGACGATGAGGTCGTCCGCCAAAGGCATGATTTTTTCGCGAAGGGAATGGTACAGCAGCCGCGCGAGTTTATCCTGTGTGAGTTCGGATACCACGTGTTGCGCCAGGTCCGGGCGGCCGACATCACCGATAAACAATGTATCGCCGGTGATGATGCCATGTTCTTTTCCCGTTTCATCGATCAGTAAGAAAGTGGTACTTTCCATCGTGTGTCCAGGCGTATGGAGTACTTTTACCTTACATCCGCCGACTTCAAAAATCTGTCCGTCTTCGGCAGATACGATTTCATATGCCGGTTTGGCGTTCGGGCCATACACTATCTGGGCGCCCGCTTTGCGCGCGAGGTCCAGGTGACCCGACACGAAATCGGCATGGAAATGCGTCAGGAATACGTATTTTATTTTTGCGTTGTCTTTCGACGCACGATCCAGATACGGTTGCACTTCACGCAACGGGTCGAAAATGGCAGCTTCGCCATTGCTTTCCACGTAGTACGCGGCGTGGGCGATACAGCCCGTGTAAATTTGTTCTACTTTCATAGTGGTATCCGTTTTAAGGGTGGCGTTCTATAGCACGCCGCCAAGTGATGGTTTTGAATGGATGGATCAAAAGTAGGGGATGGAAAAGGGCTGGTCAGTGACAAGTATCACACAAGACGCTTTTTTTAGGTATTGTAGGAAGAGGAGGATGCTACCGCGCCCGTCGGATGGTGTGTCATTAGCGCGCCAACAGTTCCCGGCCGATGATGTAAAGGCCCATCACCAATACAAACCATCCGAAGGCGGGCTTTAGCTTGCTCCCGTCGATTTTCCGTGAAAGTTGGGTGCCAATGAAAATACCTACCGTTGCAAATGCCGACACGCTGAAGAGAAGTCGGTAGTCGACCTCCGCACCACCTATCATATCACCGGCGAAGCCCAGCAGTGAATTGAACGCAATAATCAGTAGGGAGGTGCCCACGGCCTGTTTCATGTCGATACTGGTAAAGAAAATGAGCGCCGGTATGATGAGAAACCCACCTCCGGCACCCAAAAATCCAGTGACGACGCCGACAAGAGATCCTATTATCGCAATCCGAACCGGTTGGAGCGTGCCGGGCTGTGCGGGCGACTTGGTGCGAATCATCGAATAGGATGCCGCGACCATCAAAAGTGCGAACAATGCCATGATGAAGGTGTCTTTTGACAAGACGAAATCACCGGCTGTTACCAGCGTTTCCGGGAGTTGGGGCAGGAGGAACTTTCGCACTGCCAACAAGGTGGCCAGCGACGGTACCGCGAACACCAACGCGGATTTTACATGGATGTTGCCCATCAGGTAATGTCGGAGGGCACCGATGGCGGCCGTGAATCCGACAATAAAAAGCGAATACGTCGTCGCGGATTTGGGATTCAGCCCAAACAGGTATACCAAAATAGGAATTGTGAGTATGCTGCCGCCACCGCCGATTAAACCAAGGGCAATACCGATGAGGAGGGAGGCAAGATAGCCGGCATATTCCATAGTGTCTTATTTACCGCGACAAATATCGCGTGCCGCCACCGCTCACTCGGTAACTTTTATCACAGAGTCGGGTCAGGAAAGGAATTCTATATAATTTCGGTGCAGTTTAAGCCCGCCGCGTTGTTCGAGCTTCTTCAATAATCGGGATACGACTTCACGGGAAGTGTTGAGTTCATTTGCGATTTCTTGGTGGGAAAGCCGTAGATTATCGCATCCGCACGCGTCGCGGTGGCGTTTAAGGTAGAATTCCAATCGTTCATCCATGGCCTTGAAAGCGATGCTGTTGATGACTTCCAGCACTTCTTCGAAACGACTGCGGTAGGTATCGATGACGAACTCGTACCAACTGCGGTGCTCCATCATCCATTTGTCCATCAGCGGAAGCGGCACCATAAGCAGTTCGGCATCTTCCACGACTTTCGCCATAATCTGGCTCGTTTCACTTTTTGTGGCGCAGATCATCGAGATAGCACAGGCTTGTCCGGGTTGGAGGTAATACATGAAAAACTCGCCCCCATCGTCGTCCTCCCGATAGATTTTGATACTACCGTTCATGACGAGAACCGTGTTTCGAATGTATTGTCCGGTGCGGATAATTACGTCGCCCGCCGCGAACGACTTGTAGACCGCATTCTTTTCGAGCTCTTCCAGGAGGGCCTTTGAAAAGGAAGGGAAACGTGTTTTCAAATCGTGTTCCATCATGCCGATAGGGTTGGTGTGAAAGACAAAAGTAGCGAAAAACGAGTACGAAGAAGACGGAGAGGGGTGGGCCGTTTTTCGCGAAAAGCATGGATGGTCCGTGGGGGTGTTCGCAAAAAAGCCTCATTGACATGAGGCTACTTTTTCTTGCTGATCCGTCCACCCATAAAAAGAAGGGCCGGAAAATGAGGGACCTATGAAGAGAAGTACTTTTTCCTAAACCAAAAGGCCAAATTGACCAATGCTATCAAAGCGGGAACTTCCACTAGGGGGCCGATGACGCCGGCGAATGCCTGCCCGCTGTTGATGCCGAACACACCGATCGCTACGGCAATAGCCAACTCGAAATTGTTTCCGGTTGCGGTAAAGGCAATGGAGGTTGTTTTTGAATAATCCGCCCCAAGGAATTTGCCGATAAAGAAACTCGCCACGAACATTATGGCAAAGTACACAACCAGGGGTAGTGCGATACGGACCACATCCATAGGAATGCTTACAATCAACTCGCCTTTAAGGCTGAACATAATAACAATGGTACCCAAAAGCGCGATAAGGGTTACAGGCGAAATCAGTGGAATAAAGCGGTTTTGGAACCATTCTTCGCCTTTCAGCGCAATCAGCCCGTAACGGCTTACAACGCCAAGCGCGAACGGGATGCCAAGATAGATACCGACGCTTTCGGCGATCTGGCCGATACTTATATTGACCTCAATGCCGTCATACCCAAAATAGGGCGGAAGCAACGTGATGAAGATATAGGCATAGACGCTATACAGCAGCACCTGGAAGATACTGTTCAGCGCGATCAGTCCGGCAGCGTATTCTCTGCTGCCGTCCGCCAGATCGTTCCACACGACGACCATCGCAATGCACCGCGCGAGCCCGATCAGGATCAATCCCACCATATATTCCGGATGGCCATGCAGGAAAAGCAAGGCCAGAAAGAACATGAGAAACGGCCCCACGATCCAGTTGAGGAACAGCGATGCACTGAGCACCTTAACGTTCCGAAACACTTCGCCCAGATTTTCGTATTTGACCTTCGCCAGCGGCGGATACATCATCAGGATCAGCCCTATCGCAAGGGGAATATTCGTCGTACCCGTCGAAAACGAATTGAGGAACGAGCTACTGGAGGGCAGAACGTAACCGATTGAAACCCCTATGATCATCGCAAGGAAAATCCAAAGGGTCAGGTAACGGTCGAGGAAACCGAGTTTTTTCCGGTTTACTGTTGGTGCGCAATTCTGTACCGACATTATTTCGCTATCATTGAAAATACATAAAACATTTCCGTTGCGATCTGCGTGCTCCGTTCGAGGTATTTGTCTTCCTGTTGCGGCGTGCCGTCGAACGCTTTCGGGTCATCAAAGGTGATCGGGATACGCTTTTCCGCGCCCGATATGAACGGGCAGCCGCCATCCGCCTGAGAACAGGTCATGATCGCCGCAAATCCGCTTTCCGGATTGAAGTCGTCGAAATAACTTTTGGAAAACCCGATGATGGGCAGTTCGTTTTCGGCATATTTGATCGTATACACCGGGTTGTCACTGCTGCTGATGGCCTTGACCTGTAGGCCGGATTTCCGCAGCACCTGCGCCACCATTGGAAACATCGCCGTCGTTTCCGTACCGCCGGAATAACAGGTAACGTTGATTACGCCATAATACGCCGCCGCTACCTGCGCCCAGACTTGCGCAAGGTGGCTACGGCGCGAATTATGTGTGCAAATGAAATTCAGGCGGATCGATTCGCCTTCGTCCGATTTGGCCTGAATGAAGTCGACCAATGGCTGCAAAACGGCTTTTCGCTCGCCGCTAACGGTAGTTATGTCGAACCCTGCAATCGTCTTGTGGATGTCAGGCAAAAGTGCTGTTTGTGTCATGGCAGGACGATTAGCAGCAGCCGCTTTCGGGCGTGCAGCAGGTGTTAGACGTGGCGTACGATGTGGCCTTATTTTTTTCAGACGGAATGCCGCATTGGTCTTGCGCAAGACACGCGGTGAACTTGTTGACCAGCAGAAAATCCTGGCCGTTGAAATCCAGATCGTATTTACCGATGGTGGTGTTCTGGTATTCAACTTCGATTTCACCGTCTTCTATTCCCAGCACTTTCTCTGAC
>DATGXZ010000112.1:0-9827 GCA_035298445.1 Flavobacterium sp. | reverse complement strand
GCAGGTGCAATTGCCATTCTCTGAAAAGGAGATGGAGGAGGTCTTGAAGGACATTCGGTATCCGGAGGGATTTGACGGTGTGCGGGATAAGCTGATTGTCGAATTGCTATATACCACCGGTATCCGGCGGGCCGAACTCATCCACCTCCGCACCGCCAACGTCGACCTCGACGGACAGATGCTGAAAGTGTTAGGGAAACGGAATAAAGAACGCCTTATCCCGCTGTTGCCGTCAGTTGTCTCATCCATAAGGCATTATCTCGAGGCAAAAGCAGCGCTTGAATCGGTTGCGGACCAAGGTTATCTTTTTGTTACGAAAAAGGGAATTAAAGTGTCGGAATCGCTTGTTTATCGACTCATAAAGTATTACTTTAGTGATGTCTCCGGCAAGGTGAAGAAGAGTCCGCACATCCTGCGGCATACCTTCGCAACCCATCTTCTTAACAACGGAGCGGACTTGAATTCGGTTAAAGAACTACTCGGACATTCCAGCCTGGCATCCACGCAAGTATACACCCACAACAGTCTTGCTGAACTCAAGAAGGTGTATGGGGATGCGCATCCTCGGAATAGACGGTAACATTTGTTCAATTAAAACATTTAGATTATGAAAGTAAATGTTCATGCGGTTAATTTCACGGTTGACCGGAAACTGGTGGATTTCACACAACTACGTCTCGACAAGCTGGAAAAGTATTATGACAGGGTAGTGGCGTCGGACGTCTATTTCAAGGTAGAGAAGACGAGTGAGAAGGAAAATAAGATCGTAGAGGTCAAAATTCATGTGCCCGGAGATGACCTGATGGTCAAGAAACAGTGCAAGACTTTTGAGGAAGCGGTTGACCAGGCAGCTGAGTCGCTGGAGCGTTTACTGGTAAGAAGGAAAGAGAAAATCCGGGCCCATACCTGACACAAAAATTTTCTAGTTTTTGTTTTGGATTACCAAACAAAAACCTATACATTTGCAGTCCGTTAGAAATAGCGGACTTTTTTATTGCTACATGCCGGTGTAGCTCAGTTGGCCAGAGCAGTTGATTTGTAATCATCAGGTCGTGGGTTCGAATCCCTCCATCGGCTCGAAAGTTGCGGTTCTTTTACATACTGGAGCACAAAAAATTAGGGAAGATACTCAAGCGGCCAACGAGGACGGACTGTAAATCCGTTGGGAAACCTTCGCAGGTTCGAATCCTGCTCTTCCCACGAAATTTTTGATTGAGACGCTGTCGAAAGTCGAAGACTTTTGTAAAGCGGCGAAAGCAAAAATTTGGTAAGGGTTCACCCTTACGGATCACCGAAGCGTAGCTTAGGTAATTCGTGGGAGACCCAGACCAGATGGATGCTGACGAGACTTAATCATACAATAAATTGCAGGTGTACGCCTGTAGTTTTTGACTCCCTAGGAGTCTAGATCCGGGCTTTTGAATCCTATACAGCTTCCACTTGTTGGGATTCAGAACCAGGGTTGATCACAAGCCGGTGTAGCTCAGGGGTAGAGTGCTTCCTTGGTAAGGAAGAGGTCACGGGTTCAAATCCCGTCATTGGCTCAACTTTCTAAAAGTTTGAACACTAATATATAACTAAGTTAAATTAAGTAAAAATGGCAAAAGAGAATTTTAGTCGTACCAAGCCGCACCTTAACATTGGTACGATCGGTCACGTTGACCACGGAAAAACTACCTTGACGGCTGCAATTACTAAAGTTCTTGCAGAAGCCGGTTTTTCTAAAACAGCTGCTAAATCGTTCGACCAGATCGACAACGCACCAGAAGAAAAAGAGCGTGGTATCACCATCAACACGTCTCACGTAGAATACGAAACTGCTAACCGTCACTACGCACACGTTGACTGTCCAGGTCACGCCGACTACGTTAAGAACATGGTTACAGGTGCTGCCCAGATGGACGGTGCTATCCTTGTTGTTGCTGCTACAGACGGACCGATGCCACAAACACGTGAGCACATCCTTTTGGGTCGCCAGGTAGGTATTCCACGTATCGTTGTGTTCATGAACAAAGTGGACATGGTGGACGATGCTGAGCTTCTTGAGCTCGTTGAGATGGAAATCCGTGACCTTCTTTCATTCTACGAATATGACGGTGACAACGGTCCGGTTATCCAAGGTTCTGCTCTTGGCGGATTGAACGCTGACCCGAACTGGGTTCCTAAAATCCTTGAACTGATGGAAGCTGTTGACAACTGGATCGAAGAGCCAGTTCGTGACAACGCGAAGCCTTTCCTTATGCCAGTTGAAGACGTATTCACCATCACAGGTCGTGGTACGGTTGCTACAGGTCGTATCGAAACAGGTGTTGCCAACACAGGTGACCCAGTTGAGATCATCGGTATGGGTGCTGACAAACTGACGTCTACCATCACTGGTGTTGAGATGTTCCGTAAGATCCTTGACCGTGGTGAAGCTGGTGACAACGTAGGTCTCCTCCTCCGTGGTATCGATAAGAAAGACATCCGTCGTGGTATGGTTATCTGTAAGCCAGGTTCCGTTAAGCCACACGCTAAATTCAAGGCTGAGGTCTATATCCTGAAAAAAGAAGAAGGTGGCCGTCACACGCCATTCCACAACAACTACCGTCCGCAGTTCTACGTTCGTACAACTGACGTAACAGGTGTGATTTCACTTCCTGCAGGTGTTGAGATGGTAATGCCAGGTGATAACCTTACTATTGAGGTAAACCTTCTGAGCCCAATCGCCCTCAACGTAGGTCTTCGTTTCGCTATCCGCGAAGGTGGACGTACAGTAGGTGCAGGTCAGGTTACTGAAATCCTCGACTAATTAGGATAACCAACATAAGAAAGCCGGCAGGTCTACGGATGCTGCCGGCTTTTAATCAAACGGGTGTAGTTCAAGGGTAGAATAGCGGTCTCCAAAACCGTTGATGGGGGTTCGAATCCCTCCACCCGTGCAAACAAAGAAAAGAATGAAGGCATTTTTCAACTATATCGGGGATTCATTCGAAGAGCTGAAGTCGAACGTGACATGGCCGGCGTGGGCTGAAGTACAGAAGTACACCATCGTGGTGGCGCTGTTTTCAGTTACCTGTGCCTTGGTGACCTGGGGTATTGACGAGTTGTTCGCCAATGCACTCGATAACCTGTTCAAGCTGATCAAATAATCCAAAAAGCCTGCAACGCAATGTCAGATAACAACGTCAAGAAGTGGTACGTCGTCAGGGCGGTAAGCGGCCAGGAAAATAAGGTCAAAGCTTACATCGAGACTGAGGCGAACCGTCTTGGGATGAGTGATTTCATCTCACAGGTACTCGTGCCGACCGAGAAGGTGGTACAGGTAAAAGACGGAAAGAAGATCACCAAAGACAAAGTATATTTTCCGGGATACGTGATGATCGAGGCCAACCTTTCAGGTGAGATTCCGCATATCATCAAATCCATTACCGGCGTCATCGGTTTCCTGGGTGAGACCAAAAACGGCGACCCGGTTCCATTGCGTCTGTCTGAAGTGAACCGCATGTTGGGTAAAGTCGACGAACTGTCGGTCAAAACCGATTCCCATGCGATTCCGTTCACCAACGGTGAGACCGTGAAAGTCATCGATGGTCCGTTCAACGGATTCAACGGTACGGTAGAGAAGATCAACGAAGAAAAGCGCAAGCTTGAAGTGATGGTCAAGATCTTCGGACGCAAAACCCCGCTGGAACTCAGTTTCATGCAGGTCGAAAAAGTATAATTTTTCTGTTACATATTCAATTCACATCTTTTTGCTTCCAACTGTTAGATGTGCTAAATTTTTTTAAACAATGGCTAAAGAAGTTAGTAAAGTAGTTAAACTACAAGTTAAGGGAGGTGCTGCGAACCCGTCGCCACCGGTTGGACCTGCTTTGGGAGCCGCTGGAGTTAACATCATGGAGTTCTGTAAGCAGTTTAATGCGCGGACCCAGGATAAACCCGGCAAAGTGTTACCGGTACAGATTACCGTGTACAAGGACAAGTCATTTGACTTCGTCGTAAAAACACCTCCGGCTGCCATCCAGTTGATGGATGCGGCTAAGCTTAAGTCCGGTTCCGGAGAGCCGAATCGTAAGAAAGTTGCCAGCGTAACATGGGATCAGATCCGTGCGATCGCTGACGACAAAATGGCGGACCTGAATGCCTTCACCATCGAGAAAGCAATGAGCATGGTGGCTGGTACTGCAAGGTCTATGGGTATAACCGTAACGGGAGATGCTCCTTTTTAATCCGGAAAAGACATGGCAAAATTGACAAAAAAGCAAAAAGAAGCTGCTTCCAAAATTGAGAAGAACAAGCTGTATTCGCTGAAAGACGCCTCTTCTCTTTTGAAGACGGTTGCTTCTGCGAAATTCGATGAGTCGGTCGACATCGCCGTACGTCTAGGAGTTGATCCACGTAAAGCGAATCAGATGGTACGTGGCGTTGTAACACTTCCACACGGTACAGGTAAGGACGTACGGGTTTTGGCCCTCGTTACGCCTGATAAAGAAGCGGAAGCGAAAGCAGCTGGCGCGGACTTCGTAGGTCTCGACGATTACCTCCAGAAAATCAAAGACGGCTGGACGGATGTTGACGTAATCATCACCATGCCGGCTGTAATGGGTAAACTGGGTCCACTCGGACGTGTACTCGGACCACGCGGCCTCATGCCAAACCCTAAGACCGGTACGGTAACGATGGAAGTAGGTAAGGCGGTAGCTGAAGTGAAAGCCGGTAAAATCGACTTTAAAGTGGATAAGACAGGTATCGTTCACGCAGGTATCGGAAAAGTTTCGTTCGATGCTGACAAAATCGTCGACAACGCACACGAGATCATCCAAACATTAATCAAACTGAAGCCGACTGCTGCTAAAGGAACGTATATCAAGAGCATCCACTTGTCGTCTACGATGAGTCCTGCGATTGCACTCGATCCGAAAGCAGTCTAATTGAAGTAGTAAACTTGTAAGAAAATGACAAGACAAGAAAAATCAACAGCGATCAGCGATTTGACTGCTCAATTAGCAGAGTCGAACATCTTGTACGTAGCGGATGTCTCCGGACTCGATGCCGAAACGACTTCCAACCTTCGTCGTGCCTGCTTCAAAGCGGGTATCAAACTCGAAGTGGTGAAAAACACCCTCCTCGAGAAAGCGATGGAAGCGTCGTCTAACGAGTATGCCGACCTCCCTTCTGTATTGAAAGGAAACTCTGCTATCATGGTGGCTACGGTGGCCAATGCGCCAGCGAAGATCATCAAGGAGTTCCGTCGGAAATCCGATAAACCTGTCCTGAAAGGAGCTTACATCAATGCCGATATTTTCATTGGCGACAATCAACTCGACCTGTTGGCTTCGATGAAGTCGAAAGAAGAGATGATCGGCGAAATCATCGGATTGCTCCAGTCTCCGGCTCAACGCGTTATCTCTGCGTTGAAAAACCAATTCAAGGACGAAGAAAACGCCTAATCCTGCGCAGGATTAAGCGGCTAGAAGACGCGCACAATAACTAATTATATTTTCACAAATCTTAAAACGATAGAAAAAATGGCAGATTTGAAACAATTCGCTGAGCAACTGGTCAACCTGACTGTGAAAGAGGTTAACGACCTGGCTACAATATTGAAAGAAGAATACGGCATCGAGCCTGCAGCTGCTGCTGTAGTTGTATCTGGTGGCGGTGGTGGCGAAGCTGCTGCGGAAGAGAAAACAGAATTCACCGTAGTGTTGAAAGACGCTGGTGCTTCTAAATTGGCAGTCGTTAAGGCGGTTAAAGAACTTACCGGTCTTGGACTGAAAGAAGCAAAAGATCTGGTTGACGGCGCTCCATCCAACGTGAAGGAAGGCGTTTCCAAAGATGAGGCTGAAGGTCTTAAGAAAGCTTTGGAAGAGGCCGGAGCTGCTGTTGAGCTTAAGTAATTAGGCTTCGCTGCAAAAGCAAGGTTTAGGTCCTGGAAGGTTTCCAGCGGCCTAAACCATTTTGCGTATAATAAAATTTATATCCGGTTTTATTATCGTTAGGTTGCATACCAACAAACTTTTAATCGATACGAAGAAAAGGATGAGTTTCCACTTGGCTCATTTTTAAAGATGTTTCGATAACAAAAAGAAAGTATCGGATACACACAAGCTACTTTTTTTAAATCAAATTTGTCCATTGATGATAACAAATCAGACTGAAAGACTGAATTTCGCCTCGACAAAGAACATCCCGGAATATCCGGATTTCCTGGATATCCAGGTTAAATCCTTCCAGGACTTCTTCCAGTTGGAGACCAAATCCGAGGAACGTGGCAACGAAGGACTTTACCTGACTTTTCAGGAGAACTTCCCTATCACTGATACCCGAAACCAGTTCGTTCTCGAATTTCTTGATTATTTCGTCGATCCGCCACGTTACACCATCCAGGAATGTATCGAGCGCGGACTGACGTACAGTGTGCCCCTCAAGGCCCGCCTAAAGCTCTACTGCACCGATCCGGAGCACGAGGATTTCGAAACCATCGTTCAGGATGTGTACCTGGGGACTATCCCCTACATGACCCCAAGCGGGACGTTTGTCATCAACGGCGCCGAGCGCGTGGTCGTATCACAGCTCCACCGCTCACCAGGTGTCTTCTTCGGACAGTCTTTCCACGCCAACGGAACGAAATTGTACTCGGCAAGGGTCATCCCGTTCAAAGGCTCATGGATCGAGTTCGCGACAGACATCAACAACGTGATGTATGCGTACATTGACCGTAAAAAGAAATTACCGGTAACGACCCTCTTCCGTGCCATTGGATTCGAACGGGATAAGGATATCCTCGAGATCTTTGACCTGGCGGAAGAAATCAAGGTTTCGAAAACCGGACTTAAGAAATATGTAGGCCGTAAACTCGCCGCGCGTGTCCTGAATACATGGCACGAGGATTTCGTGGACGAGGACACAGGCGAAGTAGTATCAATCGAGCGTAACGAGATTATCCTCGACCGCGATACCATCATCGACAAAGACAACGTAGAGGAGATCATCGAATCGAATGTGAAATCGATCCTTCTTCACAAAGAAGATAACAACCAGGCGGATTACGCAATCATCCACAACACCCTCCAGAAAGACCCGACGAACTCGGAGAAGGAGGCTGTGGAACACATCTACCGCCAACTTCGCAACGCCGAACCACCTGATGAGGAGACCGCGCGTGGCATCATCGAGAAGCTCTTCTTCTCAGACCAACGCTACAACCTCGGCGAAGTAGGCCGTTACCGGATGAACAAAAAACTGGGTCTTGACATCCCTATGGAGAAGCAGGTGCTGACCAAAGAGGATATCATCACCATCGTAAAATACCTGATCGAACTCATCAACTCCAAAGCGGAGATCGATGATATCGACCACCTTTCCAACCGTCGTGTACGTACCGTAGGCGAGCAGCTGTCACAGCAGTTCGGCGTCGGTCTGGCCCGTATGGCCCGTACCATCCGTGAGCGTATGAACGTTCGTGACAACGAGGTCTTCACGCCGATTGACCTGATCAACGCCAAGACCCTGTCTTCGGTGATCAATTCGTTCTTCGGTACGAACCAGTTGTCGCAGTTCATGGACCAGACCAACCCGCTGGCCGAGATCACGCACAAGCGTCGTCTTTCAGCCCTCGGACCAGGCGGTCTGTCACGTGAGCGTGCCGGCTTTGAGGTGCGTGACGTTCACTACACCCACTACGGACGCCTTTGCCCGATCGAGACGCCGGAAGGACCAAACATCGGTCTGATTTCGTCTCTCGGTGTGTATGCGAAGGTGAACAACATGGGCTTCATCGAAACGCCGTACCGCGTCGTGAAAGACGGGAAAGTGGATCTGGTTGCCAAACCAATCTACCTCAGTGCGGAAGAAGAAGAAGGCAAATTGATCGCGCAGGCAAACATCGATATGGACGACAACGGAACGATCACCGCTGAGCGTGTCATCGCCCGTGAGGAAGGTGACTTCCCGGTAGTCGAGCCATCACGCGTTCACTATACCGACGTAGCACCGAACCAGATCGCTTCGATCTCCGCGTCGCTGATTCCGTTCCTCGAGCACGATGACGCGAACCGCGCGCTGATGGGATCGAACATGATGCGCCAGGCCGTACCATTGTTGCGCCCTGAAGCACCTATCGTCGGAACCGGATTGGAGCGTCAGGTAGCGTCTGATTCCCGTGTATTGATCAACGCGGAAGGAGACGGCACTGTTGAGTATGTAGACGCAAACGAAATTACCATTAAGTACGACCGTACGGATGAAGAGCGTATGGTGAGTTTTGATCCGGATGAAAAGACGTATCAACTCATCAAGTTCCGCAAGACCAACCAGAGCACATCAATCAACCTGAAGCCGATTGTTCGCAAGGGCGACCGCGTAACCAAAGGTCAGGTGCTTTGTGAAGGATATGCGACCCAAAACGGTGAATTGGCACTCGGACGCAACCTTCAGGTGGCGTTCATGCCATGGAAAGGGTACAACTTCGAGGATGCGATCGTGATTTCAGAGAAAGTGGTACGGGATGATATCTTCACCTCCATCCACATCGACGAATATTCACTTGACGTGCGTGACACCAAACTCGGAAACGAAGAACTTACCAACGATATCCCGAACGTTTCGGAAGAAGCGACGAAAGACCTCGACGAGAACGGTATGATCCGTATCGGTGCCGAAGTCAAGCCAGGCGATATCCTCATCGGTAAGATCACGCCAAAAGGCGAATCGGATCCGACGCCGGAAGAGAAACTCCTCCGCGCCATCTTCGGTGACAAGGCAGGTGACGTAAAAGATGCGTCGTTGAAAGCCTCGCCATCGTTGAGCGGTGTCGTTCTCGACAAGAAACTCTTCGCGCGTGCCGTAAAAGACAAGCGCAAGCGTACGAAAGATAAAGATGATTTGGGCGCACTCGAAATGGAATTCGAAGTGAAGTTCAATGAACTGAAAGATAAATTGGTTGACAAGTTGTTCAACATCGTGAACGGCAAAACGTCACAGGGCGTGATGAACGACCTGGGCGAGGAAGTACTTCCGAAGGGCAAGAAATATACCCTGAAGATGCTCCACGCTGTTGAGGACTTCGCCCACCTGTCAAAAGGACAATGGGTGGCGGACGACGAGACGAACCGTTTGGTGAACGACCTGATCCACAACTACAAAATCAAGCTGAACGACCTTCAGGGTGCACTCCGCCGCGAGAAATTCACCATTACCGTAGGAGATGAACTTCCTGCCGGTATCCTGAAACTCGCGAAGGTATACATCGCCAAAAAGCGTAAGCTGAAAGTAGGGGATAAGATGGCAGGACGCCACGGTAACAAAGGTATCGTTGCGCGTATCGTTCGTGAAGAGGACATGCCGTTCCTCGAAGACGGAACACCGGTTGACATCGTATTGAACCCGCTGGGTGTACCATCGCGTATGAACATCGGACAGATTTACGAAACCGTACTTGGATGGGCCGGTAAGAAGCTCGGGAAGAAATTCGCGACGCCAATCTTCGACGGTGCGTCACTCGACGAGATCAACAAACTGACGGATGATGCAGGTATCCCACGTTTCGGACATACCTACCTCTACGACGGCGGAACCGGAGAACGTTTCCACCAGCCAGCTACCGTGGGCGTGATTTACATGCTGAAACTCGGCCACATGGTCGACGACAAGATGCACGCGCGTTCCATCGGTCCGTACTCGCTCATCACACAGCAGCCGCTGGGAGGTAAGGCACAGTTCGGTGGCCAGCGTTTCGGTGAGATGGAGGTGTGGGCCCTCGAAGCCTACGGTGCATCGAGCACACTTCGCGAAATCCTGACTGTGAAGTCGGATGACGTAATCGGACGTGCCAAGACATACGA
>DATGXZ010000111.1:0-2772 GCA_035298445.1 Flavobacterium sp. | reverse complement strand
GCTGCCATTTTCCTTCTTTGTAGTCACACCATAACATATGGTCGGTAAAAACCGAGCCAAACGGCAGGTTGTTGAAATCTACGGAATCGATTCGGGATTGGGCAACGCGGATAATGTCGATCTCAGAAGTGCTCATGGGCCTTTACAGGATTATGGGTAGACGTGACCCTTGAGAAATCCTGCCGGTCGTAACGTTGTGGGAAGGCTCTTGGGATGCCGCTAAAGTAACAAAATTCAGAATCCGCACGAAGGCCCAAGGTCTTTATTTTACTGACAAATTGCGGTGATTTTCTAACAATAATGAAGAGAAACCTGTATTTTTGTGGTGCACTTTGCGTAATACTCAACTACATATGAAAAAAATCCTGCTCGTTGCCTGTGCCGCTGCACTCTTCGTTTCCTGTAAAAATACCGATAAGGAAGTCGCCCCTGACGCGGCCCCAAAAAAGGAAACCGACACTATAGTAAAAGATACGGTTTCTGTTACCCAGGCAACCGACGAGGCGGAAGCGCCCGACGCAACGGAAGCACCGAAGGAAATAGTAGTTACCGCCGCAGCGGAGAAACCTGTTGCAGTGGAGTATGCGTCGTTCGGAAAGAAGATCGTCGCCACACAGGCGCTGACCGCCGACCAGATGCTGAAGAAATACAAGACCCTAAAAAAAGGCGATACCATTGCGGTTAAGTTCAAGTCGCGCGTAGCCGATGTTTGCAAGAAAAAAGGCTGCTGGATGTCGCTCGACCTGCCGAAAGGCCAGAGCGCATTTGTGCGTTTCAAGGATTACGGCTTTTTTGTGCCGCTGAACGCTACGAATTCGGAAGCAATCGTCAGCGGTCGTGCGTTCGTAGACGTCGTATCGGTCGATGAACTGAAGCATTACGCCAAAGACGGCGGCAAATCGCAGGCGGAAATCGATAAGATCACCGAACCGGAAGTGACCTATGCGTTTACAGCGGACGGTGTGCTGCTGTCAGAGTAATTCGATCTTCAGATGAAGCAGTTTGTATGGGCAGTGGTGTTGCTGGCTGTAGTCGGTTGCACGAAAAAAGAAGCCGTAGCGGCGGAACCGGCCAAGAAGGTCGATTCGGCGGCGTGTGCCAAACCATCGGCAGGGAAGAAAAAATTCGAAATGTATGAGATGTCGGAAATGGCAGCCCTCATGGAGAAGATGTTCCAGAAGAATATGGAACTGAAAGCCCGGATCGAAAATGGGGAGAAGATCGGTGCATTCGATTCTGATTTCCTGCGCATCCACAAAGCGCAAATGACCGACGGAAAAGAAAATGATGCGTTCTTCAAAGCGCAGGCGGCCGCGTTCATCAAATCACAGCAACTGATCTACGAAGATCCCGATAAGGCAAAAGAGCATTTCAACGACGCGGTCAATACCTGTATTTCCTGCCACCAGGTGAAATGCACCGGGCCCATCGCACGGATAAAGAAACTCCGGATCAACTAATGCGCCGCGAGATCATCCGGACGGGCGACGGCTCGACGACGATCTATCTTCCGGATTTGGAGGAGAATTACCATTCCAGGCATGGCGCTATTCAGGAAGCACGACACGTTTTCCTGCGTCACGGACTCGACCTTTTTCCAGACAAATCCGAATTGTGTATACTGGAGATTGGTTTCGGAACAGGACTCAACGCGCTTCTGACAGCTATCGAAAATGAAGGTACGGGACGTATTATAAGGTATACAGGAGTGGAAGCCTATCCGGTTGAAGCCTCCGAGGCGTCCCAGATGAATTATCCGGAAGCGGTCGGACTCCCATTGGCAGCGAGTATCTTCATCGACATGCATAAAGCGGAGTGGGAAAAGGAAGTGCCGGTAACGCCCACCTTCCATCTTACGAAGCGCCAACAGTTCTTTGCGGATATTGTGGATGAGGCGGCATTCGACCTCGTGTACTTCGATGCGTTCGGCTTTCGCGTGCAGCCGGAATTGTGGAACGAGGATATTTTCCGCCGCATGGCACGGGCACTGCGTCCGGGTGGTGTTTTGGTGACGTATGCCGCGCGTACCGTCATCCGACGCAATATGGAAGCGGCCGGTTTTTCGGTCGAGAAGCTGGCGGGGCCTCCGGGTAAACGGGAAATGATGCGCGCCCGTCGTTAAATGCAAACCGACGTTTTTTTGTATTTTTAGCAGAGGACGTTAAACCCAAGAGGGCGTCAGGCGTCTTTCTGACAAAAATATTTATTATGAATCACTACTCATTTTCCCTTCGGGCCTTTTCGATCGGTATGATCGCTTGTGCCTTTTCCGTATTGACCTCCTGCGATAACAATGACGATACGCAACAAGTGAGCGTGCAGGAGCAGGACGCCGCCGATGCTATTTCGAACAGTGTGACTTCCGACACCGGTGGACTCGCCCGCACGATCTCGCAGGCGGTTACCTACGCATCGGACGAAGACGTCTTTACCGATACGCCGTCCCTTGCCTGCGGGTCGACGTACACGGCCACCTATGCCGACTCCTATGATGGTCCGCTATACGACTTCAACTACACGATCGATCGGAGCACAACCCTTGTGTGTACTGACGGGGCTCCGGTGCATTTAGCGTTTTCCGGACAGTTCCATGGGACGTACGATACCCCGAGAATGTCGTCTGACGATTCTTCTACCACCTCGCTGATCATCACCGGAATCGGACCGCAGCCTACAGTAGCGACCTTTAATGGGACGTATGTACGCAACGGTTCGCAGCAGTCAAAAATCCGTCAGATGAATAGCTTCACCAGTATCATTGAGTTAACACTT
>DATGXZ010000110.1:0-3907 GCA_035298445.1 Flavobacterium sp. | reverse complement strand
CCGACCGTTTTGATATTCCGTTGCTGGCGGAGGAATTGCTGCGCGCCGGACTCGACTTCGATATGAAATCGCGGGTGTCTGTCGATATCCAGACGATTTTCCACAAAAAAGAAGAGCGCACGCTGTCGGCGGCCTATAAGTTCTATTGCGGGAAGACGCTGGAAAATGCGCACTCGGCGGAGGCGGATACGATGGCGACCTATGAGATCCTGAAGGCGCAACTGGAGCGCTATCCTGACCTGGAGAACGAAGTACGGGCGCTGTCGGAATACTCGACCCGCAAGAAAATCGCCGATTTCGCCGGTATGATTGCGTTTGATGCCGACGGCGACGAGATCTTCACCTTCGGTAAGCACAAAGGCGTGAAAGTCGACAAGATCTTCGACCTTGAGCCGGGCTATTTCAGTTGGATCCAGAACGCCGATTTCCCGCTGTATACGAAAAAGGTGTTGACGGGGATTAAATTGCGGCGGTTGAATAATAAATTGAGTTGATAGTTGATAGTTGATAGTTGATAGTTGATGGTTGATGGTTGATAGTTCTGGGTTTAGGGCTGATAGTTCAGGGTTGACGGTTGATGGTTGATGATGGCGGTATAGCCTGCGGCCCATTATGGAACAATTCATTTATCTCCCGTTTCCTCGTTATCCCATTATCTAATTGCCACATTGTCTAATTATCTAATTCGCTAATTACCCCATTCGCTAATTACCATGAAAATCATCTGCATCGGCCGTAATTACGCCAACCACATCGCCGAGCTCCAGAACGAGCGTCCGTCAGAGCCGGTTATTTTCCTCAAACCCGACACGGCGGTGGTGCAAAAGCAGTTTCCGTTCGTGATTCCGGAGTTCAGTACGGATGTGCATCACGAAGTGGAAGTGTTGGTGAAAATCAATAAAGTCGGCAAACACATTGCCCAGAAATTTGCGCACAAATACTACGATGAAATCGGGCTGGGCATCGATTTTACAGCACGTGACCTGCAACAGCGTCTGAAAGACAAGGGATTGCCATGGGAGAAGGCCAAGGCGTTCGACGGTTCGGCCGTGATCGGTGATTTTTTGCCGAAGTCGCAATTTGAATCACTAGAAAATCTTACTTTTGAGTTGACCGTAAACGGAAGCAGGGCGCAGATAGGGAACACCTCGCACATGCTGTGGAAGATAGACGAACTCATCGCCTATGTCTCGCAGTTCTTTACGCTCCGAACCGGAGATGTCCTGTTTACGGGAACACCGGAAGGCGTGGCGGCGGTGCAACCGGGCGATGTGCTGGAAGGCTTCCTGGAAGGTCAGCAATTATTCAGGACCCAAATTAAGTAATGGCCATACATTATAACCTGGCGAAAGTGCACGCCATCTCCGACAACGACGACGCCTTCGTGCGTCAAATCCTGACCCTTTTCATAACCGAGGTGCCGGAAGACCTGGCCGAGGTGCGGGAGGGCATCAAAGAGAAAGACTACCAGCGCGCCTACGCGTTCGCACACAAAATTAAACCTACCTTCGACCTTCTGGGCATGACCGTCGCCTTCGACGAAATCCGCGCCGTGGAAGAGTGGACCAAACGACAGGGCAAAAAGAAGGAAATCAAAGACACCTTCGCCAGCATTGCCGACAAGGTAGAGAAAGCTACCCGCGAAATCCGGAAAGATTTCGATATCTGAACATGAAGAACGCGCTTTTTTTGCTGTTGTTGACCACGTCGGCATGGGCGCAGAAGGACTTCGCATTCGATTATATTGCCGAGTATGATTTCCGGATGGTCGATTCGGCAAAGGTTCAAAAACGGTGGTTTTGGTTCAATTCACACGACAATTCCTATCGCCTCGAAATCATTGACACGGGCAGGGGTAATGTCCGTTGTTATTTCTTTGAGATCAACGGCAAGACGTCGACTTTCATCATGGACAAGGAGCAGTTTTTCGCCGGGGCGGCCTGCGCGACGAATTGCAAATTGGTCACCGATATGTTCCGCGACCGGTATTACCACGAAGAAGACTACGCACTCACGTCGGTCGATACGCTGGTAAACGGTACACCCCGGAAATTGTTCACCGCAGCCAGCAAAGATCCCAAACGCGAGCAGCGAAAAAAACTCGGGAAGGCTTGTTATATCTACGGTAACCAGCCCGAATTCGACAAACCGATGATTATCCCGGCCATCGATTATTACCTGTGGAAACGGGATCCGAAGTTCCCGGTCGGACTCCCCCTTGACCGCTACCAACTCACGTTCGAAGGCAAGCGCACGTTTTGGTACCACCTGGTCGACTACGCCCCGTTGAAAGTCTATTTTATCATCCCTAAAGAATGCGCCGACTGATATGAAAGCAGCCATTATTACCATTGGAGACGAAATTTTGATCGGCCAGATTGTCGACAGCAACTCGGCCTATATGGCCAAAGCCCTCGATGCCATTGGTGTGGCGGTGTATGAAATGGCGTCGATTTCCGATTCGGGCGACCATATCCGGGAGACGTTTGCCTATTACCAGGATGTGGTCGACATCGTATTGGTGACCGGCGGACTCGGGCCCACCAAAGACGACATCACCAAGAAAATCATCTGCGAGTATTTTGACGATACGCTGGTGACCGATGAAGCCGTATTGGCCCACGTTACCCGCCTCATCGAGCAGTATTTCAAACGCCCGATCACCCAACTCAACCGCGACCAGGCGTTGGTGCCGTCAAAAGCAGTAGTGCTGCACAACGAATACGGCACCGCGCCGGGCATCTGGATGCGGAAAGACAAGACGGTATTCGTCTTTATGCCAGGCGTGCCCTTTGAAATGAAAGGACTGATGGAGAAATCGGTCATCCCGCGCATACAGGCCGAATTCGAGCGGCCGTTTATCCTCCACAAAACCCTCCTGACCTATGGCATGGGCGAAAGCCTGCTGGCCGAAACCATTGCCACGTGGGAAGAAAACCTGCCAGAAACGATCAAGTTGGCCTATCTCCCGGCGCCCGGCCGTGTGCGGTTGCGGTTGTCGGCCCGCGGACGCGACAAAGCCGAACTTGAACGCATCATCGACGAGCAGGTAGCGCTCTTACAACCCCTCATCGGGCATATTATCACCGGGTTTGAAGACGGCGAAACCATCGAAGTGACGGCCGGAAAACTCCTGGCGCAAAAAGGCCTCACCCTTGCGTTGGGTGAAAGCTGCACGGGTGGCCGCATCGCACAGATGCTCACCTCGGTACCCGGCGCATCGGCCTACTTCCGCGGTGGTGTGGTCAGTTATACGAAAGAAGCCAAGATCGACCTGCTGGGCGTGAACCCCGACACCATAGCGGCCCATACGGTCGTAAGCGCCGCCGTAGCGGAAGAAATGGCGCAGGGTGCCCAACGGCGGTTCGGGGCTGATTACGGCATCGGCGTCACCGGAAATGCCGGCCCTACGACCGATGACACCGGCGAAGAAGTGGGTACGGTGTATATTGCGATCGCCACTCCGGAAGGCGTGATATCCGAGCGTTTTTCCATGGGCCAACCCCGTGCGAAGGTCATCGAACGCGCGGCGGTAAAAGCACTGGAAATGCTGCAAAAAGAAATTTTTAAAAATGTCGGGGCATAATTTTGCTGTAACGTTTCTTTTTCTTTTCTTTGCACCCTGATTTTGAATAACGAATAAACGATACGAGTCATGTCAAGAGTTTGTGCACTTACGGGAAAGAAGGCGATGGTCGGGAACAACGTATCCCACGCCATGAACAAGACCAAAAGGAAGTTTTCCGTAAACCTGGTAAAGAAGCGTTTTTACCTGGCGGAAGAAGGTCGCTGGATTACCCTGCGTGTAGCCGCTTCTACGA
The DNA here is from genome assembly GCA_035298445.1 of Flavobacterium sp. GTDB lineage: Bacteria > Bacteroidota > Bacteroidia > Flavobacteriales > Flavobacteriaceae > Flavobacterium. Next base: position 86 of record DATGXZ010000110.1, on the reverse strand, counting down.
TCAAGACTATCAACAAAAACGGAATTGAAGCGGTACTGAAGCAAGCGAAAGCGGACGGTTTCGTTAAGTAATTCCCTTAATACACG
>DATGXZ010000109.1:0-3211 GCA_035298445.1 Flavobacterium sp. | reverse complement strand
GTCAAGGGCGCGCGGTCGTTTTCCTTTGAAAAAATCGTGCGATTGCTGGAGGAAAAAACGCATGAAACGGTGTTGGAAATCAACCTGAATGCCCTCGGCCACAACCTCAACTTCTTTCGTGCCAAACTGGCGCCGTCTACCCGGTTGATGGTGATGGTCAAAGCATTCGGCTACGGCAACGGCGGCTTCGAAATAGCGAAACTGCTCGAACATTATAAAGTCGATTATTTGGGTGTCGCTTTCGCGGATGAAGGAATCGCGCTGAAGTCGGCGGGGATTGCGCTTCCGATCATGGTGATGAACCCTGAAACGACCAGTTTTGCGTCAATCATCCAAAACGGGCTCGAACCGGAAATCTATAGTTTCAAAGGACTTCGGGCGTTTCGGGACCTGGCGCGGGAGTTTACACTTGAAAAATATCCCATCCACATCAAGATCGACACGGGTATGCACCGGCTTGGGTTTTCGGCCGACGACATCCCGAGGCTGATCGAGGAATTGGCGGGTAGTCCGGAATTGCGGGTGACCTCCATCCTATCACATATGGCTACCAGCGATGACCCCGCCCACCGGGAATTCGCTTTGGGTCAAATTGCATTGTTCGACCGCTTGTCGTCCGACATGATGCGCGCGCTCGACATCCAACCGATACGTCACATCCTTAACACTTCGGGCATCAGTCATTTTCCGGATGCGCAATACGACATGGTGCGACTGGGCATCGGGCTTTACGGCATATCGAATGACCCGGCCGAACAGAAATTCCTTGAAAATGTGGGCACGCTGAAATCGGTCGTTTCCCAATTACGGACCATCCCCACGGGCGACAGTGTGGGCTACGGACGCCGCTTCCGGGCACCGCGCGAAACCACTGTCGCGACGATTCCGATAGGATATGCCGACGGTATACGACGCGCATGGGGCAATGGGCTGGGCTATGTGGTACTGAATGGCATGCGGGCTCCGATTATCGGATCGGTGTGTATGGACATGCTGATGGTCGACGCCACCGGAATCGACTGTCGCGAAGGCGATCCGGTGATGGTGTTTGGCGAACGTCCGACGGTAATCGAAATGGCGGAGAAATTGCATACAATTCCGTACGAAATCCTGGTCGGTATCTCTCAACGGGTAAAACGTGTTTTTTATCGGGAATAAGGAAAAAGATTACGAAGATTTTCTTTTTTTGTACATTAGTACCTAACCAAAACACACTATTATGGGATTTTTTAAAGATTTCAAAGCCTCGCTCATGAAGGGCGACGTGCTCAGCCTCGCCACCGCGGTGGTCATTGGCGCCGCTTTTGGCAAGATTGTAAGTTCGGCCGTTGACGACATCATCATGCCGATTGTCGGACTGATTACGGGTGGGATCGATTTCACCCAAAAGTTCATCACGCTTGACGGCAACCACTATGAAAACCTTGAAGCGGCGAAAAAAGCCGGAGCTGCGGTCATTACCTATGGCAACTTCGTGCAGGCAATCATCAACTTTGTTATTATTTCCTTCTTTATTTTTGTGGTGCTTCGCGGCGTTGAGCGCACCCGCAAAAAAGAAGAAGCCGCGCCGGCCGCACCTCCAGCACCTTCGAATGAAGAAAAGTTGTTGGCTGAAATCCGCGACTTGCTTAAAAAATAGAAAGCCCGCTACATTATATATTCTAAACCCCGTGATGAGCGGGGTATTTTTTTGGGAAGGGGAGTCCCTGAGTCCCTGAGTCCCTTAGCGCCTGAGCGCCTTAGCTCCTGAGTGTCCGAATTAAGGACTTGTTTATAATTTGATTTCAGGTGACTATTTTCTTCTCGAAAGCAATCAACATCACCTCAAGCTCGCGGGTTTGCGCAGTAATGTCGTTGGAGTCTGATTCCGCCAAAAAACCAACGGCTACCCCTATTGCGATTTGTGTCTGGAGTTCATATAAAGACGCGATGGCAATACGCAAAAACCGACGGAACTCGCGGTCGTTGCGCCTTCCATATCCTTCTGCTATGTTGGATGGTATCGAAACGGCGCTCCTCCGTAGTTGTGACGTCAATCCAAAAAGCTCACCCGGTGGAAAACTCCCGGTCGCTTGATATATGTTTGTCGTTAACAGCATCGCCTTCTGCCAAATCGTAAGATCCCTGAACGTACGCATCATGATCACTTTTTGGCAAATTTGACACTTTGATGAATATTGAAAGTACGGTTTTTCCGCATTTTTTCTTAAAATATTTCATCCAAAACATAGAGGTTCGCGGTAAAACTCCCCTCGCACATCCGCTCAGGAGCTCAGGGACTAAGGGACTAAGGAGCTCAGGAACTAAGGAACTCCATCACGCCCCCACACATCCTTCTCGCTTTTTCCGTACTTTTGCACCCAAAACAAATCTCTTATGAAAGTTGCGGTCGTTGGCGCCACCGGAATGGTGGGTGAAACCATGTTGAAAGTATTGGCAGAGCGGAATTTCCCGGTTACGGAGCTGATTCCGGTTGCGTCCGAAAAATCGATTGGAAAGGAAATTGGCTTTCAGGGAAAAACCTATAAAGTCGTCGGGATGCAGGAAGCGATCGATCGGAAAGCCGACATCGCCTTGTTTTCGGCTGGCGGCGGTACGTCGCTTGAATGGGCACCGAAATTCGCGGAAGCCGGCACTACGGTTATCGACAACTCGTCTGCCTGGCGGATGGACCCGACCAAAAAACTGGTGGTTCCGGAAATCAACGGCGATCAGTTGACGCCAACCGACAAAATCATCGCAAACCCGAACTGTTCAACCATACAGATGGTGTTGGCCCTGGCGCCACTCCATAAAAAATACAACATTGAGCGCATTGTCGTGTCGACGTATCAATCGGTCACCGGCACAGGCGTGAAAGCGGTTCGCCAGCTTGAGAATGAATATGCGGGCATTGAGGGCGAAATGGCGTATAAGTATCCGATCCATCGCAATGCCATCCCGCAAATCGATGTGTTCGAAGACAACGGCTACACGAAGGAAGAAATGAAAATGACGCGGGAAACGAAAAAAATTCTTTCAGATGATACCATCCGCGTGACGGCTACCACCGTGCGCATCCCGACGGTAGGTGGTCACTCGGAAGCGGTGAACGTCGAATTTTCAAATGACTTTGATGTAGCGGAAGTGCGTGACATCCTATCCAAAACACCGGGCGTCGTCGTACAGGACGATATCGCCAATTTCGTCTATCCGATGCCGTTGTATGCAC
>DATGXZ010000108.1:0-2838 GCA_035298445.1 Flavobacterium sp. | reverse complement strand
AGGAAGACCGCCTAAAAGGACTGCGGTTAGGGGCGGATGATTATCTGGTGAAGCCGTTCAGCATGGAAGAATTGCTTTTGAAAATCGACATATTCCTCCGCCGGACGCGTAAGGAAGAAACGTCTGCTACCCACCACATTTCCATCGGGAAATACGCCTTCGACCCTACCAATTTTTACCTGTCGGATGCAGAGGGACGACACCAACTGACCCAACGCGAATCGGATTTATTACACTATTTCTGCCGCCACCAAAATACCATCATCCGTCGGGAAGACATCCTGAAAGCAATTTGGGGCGACGACGATTATTTTATGGGACGCAGCCTGGATGTATTCATTTCCCGCCTGCGGAAACTTTTCCCTAAAGGAGAGGGGCCCTGGATTGAGAACATCCATGGCATTGGGTTCCGGTTTGTCGTAGAAACGAGGTTATAGCACCAGAAGGCCGTGTTCACGAAGGCTTCGCACCGCCTTCGACTGCCAGAAAAGTTCGAAATGCTCGAGACCGGACGCTTCGTACGCCTTTTGCCAATCGGCCCAGGTCATGGGTTTCCCGGCATTGGGCCCTAGATCGGGTAGCGACGCCGCCAGCCACTCCCCTTCCGCTTTATCGAGCGTTACTTCGACCTTTGAGGTACGGGTATGGAATGACAAAAGCGTCGTCTCGAACGTACGTCCTTTTTTGCTGCGAACGGCATGACTGATGGCGGGGGTACCTCCTATCCAGACGATTTTCGCAGTGGGTTTGGGCAGTAAGGCATCCGGTTGTTCCAGTGCCTTTCTAATAAAATCGCGGGCGATGGTAGTTCGGGGGATGCGGAAATCAAACCAATCCTGTAGCGGGAAATCAAAACAGATGCCGTGCATGTAGTTGTAGAGCGACTTCCGGAGTCCGTAAGCAAACTTCTCATGGTCAATACCGGTACGATCGGCAAACTCGATGTCGTTGTTGGCGAATGTGCCGATGGCCTCTGTTTTTTTGATGACGCCAAAGCGATTGGGTTCTAGTCCAACCGGACTGTGTGCCGTCAGCGCGAACTGGTGCCAGAAGCCCGATTGCACGACGCCTGCTTCAAAGAGTTGCCGCACCATTTCAAGGCTGTCGATGGTTTCCTGTTCGGTTTGGGTCGGATAGCCATACATCAAATAAGCATGCACCATGATACCGGCCTCGGTGAAATTACGGGTCACCCGCGCCACCTGTTCGACGGTTACGCCTTTATCGATGAGTGCCAGTAAGCGATCCGATGCGACTTCGAGTCCGCCGGAAACCGCTATACATCCGGACGCGCGCAGGAGTCTGCATAAATCCGTATTGAAACTCTTTTCAAAACGGATGTTCGTCCACCAGGTAACCGCCAGTCCGCGTTTGAGGATTTCCAGTGCCAATGCCCGCATCAGGGCCGGTGGTGCCGCTTCATCTACAAAATGGAAACCCGTTTGCCCGGTCTGTTCGACCAGTTCTTCCATTCGGTCGCAGAGCAGTGCAGCGGCAACGGGTTCATACAACTTAATATAATCGAGTGAGATGTCACAGAAGGTACATTTTCCCCAATAGCAACCGTGTGCCATCGTCAGTTTGTTCCATCTTCCGTCGCTCCACATCCGGTGCATTGGGTTGGTGACTTCCAATACCGACACATACCGGTCCAGCGGCAGGTCGCGGTAGTCGGGCGTTCCGACTGCGGATTGTTTGTAATCGGCGCGCAATGACGTATTACGATAGACGACGTTTCCGTTTTCAAGTAGGAACGTCCGCTTTAGTTCATCATGAAAGCCGGTGCGGACGGCCTGATGCAGCAACTCCACGGGAAGTTCACCATCATCGAGCGTCACATAGTCCAGGAACTCGAATACACGGGCATCCGACAGTGAACGAAGTTCCGTGTTAGGAAAGCCGCCACCCATCGCTACCCGTATCGTCGGCCGCTGTTCTTTTGCCCATTGGGCGCAGCGAAACGCCGAATAGAGGTTGCCCGGAAACGGCACGGATATGAGTAATAAGTCGGCGGGATGTTGCGTGAGTTTACCTAAAAGAAGTTGTTTCGTGAAACGGTCTACAAACGATTCCGGACCTTTTAGCCGTTCGTACAACTCATCAAAGGTATGGGCTGAACGTCCGAGGCGCTCCGCATAGCGACTGAAACCGAAGTCGGCGTCTACGCACTCTATGATCAAATCCGAAAGGTCTTCGAGGTAAAGGGTCGCCAGGTGTTTGGCGCGGTCCTGTGTTCCCATTTCACCGAAAGCCCAATCGAGTTCAGCAAGTGATTCGAAGCGCGAGGCTTCCGGCAAAAAGCCTTCCTGGCAAATCTGGAGTGCCAGTGTGGGATTTTTACCCTGAAGGAAGGAAATGACCGGATCAATGGTTTGCAAATAGGCCGTTTGTAGCGCTAAAATCCGCGAGGCGTTAGGCGACTTTAGAGGGGCTTTTTCGGCTTCCGAAAACACGTCCCGTAGTCCGATTTTGCTAAAAATAGCGAGGAACACTTCGATCCCCAGATCCGCCTGCGCTGACGGAATATCGCGCGTGGCCAGGAAGCCCTTGAGGTAGGCTGTGGCCGGATAGGGCGTATTCAGTTGCGTGAAAGGCGGTGTGAGGAGCAGCGTCTGCATGTGGGCAAAGATACAAACACTACGGTTTGCCCTAATTAAGAAAATCCTTATCTTTCGCCTGTCAATGACCGTTTCATGAAGCCATTTGCCTGTCTTTTGTGGTTGGTGACCGTAGCCGCGGTTGCACAATCGCCTGCCACTACTTCCCCACCGCTTTCCGAAAAAGAAGCGTATCTGCAACGCATCGGCGCGCAACAACGACAGCCATCGGCCACGGCTC
>DATGXZ010000107.1:0-3520 GCA_035298445.1 Flavobacterium sp. | reverse complement strand
TGTTACCCGAACCATAGGTACCGTCCCATTGCCATTGCAGGGCGAAGATTGACTCTTCGTTGTTGTTGTTCGGATAGGTGAACAGGTCGTAGTACGATTTGCCCGGCAATTGCGCACCGCCTAACAGCTTAAACTCACCACTGTTGATGACGTCTTCTGCCATTTGGCGTGCTTCGGTGTATTTCTTCTCATAAAGATACACTTTTGCCAGCATTGCCTTGGCTGATCCTTTTGATACGTGACCATTAGCGGAATAGTTACTGCCACGGTTTTTCTCATACAGACGGTCGATAGCAGCGAGATAGTCGCGTTCGATCAGCGTGTAGATGTCTTCGATGCGGTTGGTGCTCAATTGCGGTTGGTTGATGTAGTCGAGGTTGTTCTCGATGATCGGCACAGGGCCCCACAGACGCACCAGATAGAAGTAGGCCGTCGCACGAAGGAAATACGCCTCTCCGATAGTGTTCTGGAGTACTTCCGGATCAACTGCCGGACCCGTACGGGCCTCAAGGAAGTTGATGATGGCGTTCGCCTGTGCGATGTTGCCCCACAGTGCATCCCAGCCGTTTTTCAATTCCGGGTCGCTGCCGTTGAGCGAGAAGTTCACCATGGCACTCACGTCGGACGAGCCGCTGTACATGTTGCCTGATCCGACTTCGCTTACGGCATACAGGAATTTCGTCTGGAATAAAAACCACGATCTCGAGTAGAGGACGTTGGTGGCGGAGGCTACCTGCTCATTGGTGCTGTAGTACGAGTCAAGGCTGATGGCATCCTCAGGCGGGCGATTCGTAAAATCAGACTCGCAGGAAGCCATGGCCAATGCCAGTACGGTAAGCCCTAAACAAAGCTTTCCTAATGTTACTATTTTCTGTTTCATTTTCAATTTTTTAGAATTCTACGTTGATGCCCAATGAAAACACGCGTGGCTGTGGATAACGTCCGTTATCAATACCTGACAACAGGATGTTCTGGTTAAACGAACCGATTTCCGGATCGTAGCCACGGTATTTGGTGAACGTATGGAGGTTTTGGGCGCTGCCATACACACGCACTCTCGACATTTTAATCTTCGAAGCCAATTCAGACGGCAGGGTATAGCCCAGCGTCAGGTTTTGGATACGGGCATACGATCCGTCTTCTACATAACGGCTGGAGATCAAAATGTTAGGGTTAGACGTTGATCCAATCGGACGTGGGATGTTGGTATTGGTGTTTTCCGGTGTCCAGTAGTTCAGTGCGTCGGTCAACTGGTTGATATACAACTGGGCATTGGTGGTACCGTTTCTCCAGGTCAGGTTCATGATGTCGTTCCCGACAGACCCTTGGACGAATACCGACAGGTCGAAGTTTTTGTATTTGAAGGTGTTGGTGAAACCGAAGGTGAAGTCAGGGTGTGGGTTACCGATAATCGTACGGTCAGCACCGTTGACAACGCCGTCACCATTCACGTCTTTGTATTTGATGTCACCAAGATACGTTTGTCCTGCACCGGTGCCTACCGATTGGTCGAACTGGATCGGAGCCGCATTCAGCTCGTCGAGGCTGTTGAAGATACCTTCTGCCACATAGCCGTAGAACATACCGATTGGCTGGCCTACTTTCGTGTTGGTAACGTCAACCGGAATATAGCCATTGGTATTGATAGATTCGGTCAGGATCAATCCGTCCTGCAAGCCTACCAATTCGTTTTTGTAGTGGGAGAATACAAGGGTTGAATTCCATGAAAGGGCAGATGTGCCTTTCGTAGCATACGTCAATGTGATGTCAACACCCTTGTTTTCCATAGAACCGATGTTCGAGTACGGGGCATCGATACCACCGTAGTACGAACCAGGACCGGTCAGGTAGCTTGGCAGCGGCACGCGGAAGAGGAATCCTTCCGATTTTTTGATGTAGTAATCGATATTGGCACTCAGCCTTGAGTCAAGCATGGTGAAATCGAGTCCGATGTTCGTTTGTTTCATCGATTCCCACGTGAGGTTCGGGTTCGGCATGTTCTGGATGGTGTAGCCTGGCCCGAGTCCGGATGTACCCGGCTGCAACAACGCAGTATAGCGGTTGTTCGGGATTTGCTGGTTACCAGTGGCACCGTAGCCGACACGGAATTTAATGTTGTCGATGTATTTCTTGGTGCTTTCCATGAATTTCTCATTCGAAAGCTTCCAGGAAACGGCTGCTGCCGGGAAGTAACCCCATTGGTTTTTACCGGCTACCGGGTCGAATTTTGACGAACGGTCAGCACGGTAGGAAGCCGAGAAACTGAAACGGTCATCGAAGTCGTATAATACCCGTCCGAAGAGGGAGTAAAGGGAAGCGCTTCCTTTGTAGTAATCATTCTGTGTGACGATGATATCCGAACCAAGATTTACAGTGGCCGGGTTGTTGACCTGCGCGCCTACCGAATAGACGTTAAGTCCTTCCCAGTGGCTGTCGTTCGCCTCCTGTCCCAAAAGCACGGTAAACTTGTGTTTTTTGATCGTGCGGTCGTAGCTGAGGAGGTTCTTGAGGTTAATAGAGTACCAGTTCGAGCCGCGTTTCCATAATTCGGTCGCGGTGTGCGTTTGTACGCCCCAGAAATAGGTCGGAAGGAAATCCTGCTGGTCAGTGAATTCGGTGTTGGCACCCAATTCGACGCGGTATTTGAGCCCTTTGAAGAGGGTAGCTTCAGCATACAGGTTACCAAGGAAGTTCTTGCGTACGAGTTTGTTATCCCGCACGAGTGCTTCAGCCACCGGGTTGAAGTAAGTCGCGTTCTGGTCGTTTGACAACGGACCTGCGAAACTGCCATCAGCATTACGTACCGGGATATCCGGCGCCTGCAATAACGTACCGCTGATCAAACCGCTGTAGCTTTGATTTACGGTCAGTTGTTCGTTGGTGATACCGGTGCTGACATTCGCGCCGGCACGCAGCCATTCTTTTACTTTACCATCTACGTTGGTACGCATCGTGTAGCGCTTGTAGCCCGACCCGAGTACCACACCTTCCTGATCCATAAAACCGCCTGATAGGTAGTAATATACCTGGTCAGTAGCACCAGAGAAAGAGATGTTGTGGCTTTGTGTCACCGCCGTACGGTACACTTCATCCTGCCAATCAGTACCTGGCCCCAGCAATTCCGGGTGCAGGAACTCGTCGCGGATAGCACCTGGCTGGTTGTAGATCGTAGCCAACGCGGTTTGTTGTGCCGCATACTGTGGCAGGTTCAGCACATCGAGCTTTTTGTAAATGGCAGCGGCGGATGTGTAGCCCTCATACGAGATTTTTCCATTTCCTTTCTTACCCGACTTTGTCGTAATGATGATGACCCCATTCGCACCCCGTGACCCGTAGATAGCGGTAGCGGAGGCATCTTTGAGGATGTCAATCGACGCGATGTCGTTCGGGTTCAGCATAGAAAGCGGTGATACGGCGTTGTTACCCGCCTGTCCGTTTGACGAAAAGTCGTTTCCGGCGATCGGGCGGCCGCTCATCGATTTGCCCGTCGCGTCACCTGAAACCGGCACACCGTCAATGA
>DATGXZ010000106.1:0-4924 GCA_035298445.1 Flavobacterium sp. | reverse complement strand
GGTTACCTTCATTGTTGAAACGGTCGACGCGGATACTGGCCATGGCAGACAGGTTCGGTAGCAGGTAGAAGACGTTCGAGGCGTAGGCGCTGAAAATCTCTTGTTTGGTTTTGGATGGCCGCGCACTGCTGTTGCCCAAAGCCGCGATACCTGCATCGGCACCAGCCTGTGTAAGCACGCCCGAGTCACCTACGGCACCGCCAACAGGAATAGTCGTTCCGTGCAGAGCAGGTAACAGCGACTGGAAAATCGCTTCGTCCACGCCCAGGTTCACAAACCCCTGCGCGCCATAACCAGTGCTGTTCGAAACCTGGTTCAGGTTCAAATAATCGAGTCCGCCGATGAACTTGTTCTTGAACTTCCCAATCTGGAATTCACCGATAAAATTTTGCTGGATATCCGTTCCGATGGTCTCAAAATCCTGTTTGCTGGTGTAGCGCGCCAGGATGATGCCGTCAAGCGTCGTACCGGCAGCCGCTTCAATGAAACTTGTTCCTTCGTAGAGATACGAGTAGTACCCTTTCGACTGCGCCGAGCTGCGGGAGATTGCAGTTTGGGATGTCCAGTTCTCGTTGATTTTATACGTCATTTGCCCCTGGAGGTTGTAGGTCGGGGTGTCGATATACAGGTCGTTGCTGGTGTACGACCGTTTGCGGTCGTAGCCCAGTTCGTCGATGTTCGTGGCGCGAAGCGGTGAGAAACGGTCGAGGAACAGCATCGTTTGGTTGGTGTTGCGGCCGTTATAGAACTCCGCATTCACATCAAACCGCACCTTATCGTTCACTTTGTACGCCAGTGTCGGAGCGAAAAAGAACGAGCGACGGAACCCGGCATCCTGGAAGGAGGCCTCGCGCTGGTAGGCGGTGTTCACCCGTAAAAACGCCTTATTCGATTCCCCAATGGGTGTGTTGATGTCAGCCGCAACGCGGTTCAGGCCAAACGTACCGCCGGTGTAGGATATGTTGCCACCGAAGTACTCATACGGGCGCTTTGTCACGAGGTTGATAAGTCCGCCATACGAAATCAAACTACTGCCAAACAGCGTTCCTGAAGGACCTTTGACGACTTCAATACGCTCAAGGTTGGCGAGATCCGGCGATCCGGCAGTAAGGGCCGGAAGACCGTTCATCATGGTCGGCTGCACCGCAAAACCGCGAAGGGAGAAATAACCGGCTCCATCGCCGCCACGTCCGGTAGATTCCCATAGTTTGTCGATACCCGGAGCGTTCTTGAGGGCATCATCGAAATTCGTCACCACCTGCTCTTTCAGCACCTCCGCCGAAATGGTGTTGTAAACCTGTGGGTTCTCAATATCTTTCAGCGGCATCTTCGACACATACGCGCTTTCCTTGCGTCCGAACGGGTTCTTCCGTGCGGCACCTTCTACGGATACCTCCGCAAGGTTTTCGGCGGTTGTCGTCAGCGTGATATTCTCGACCAACTGCTCGCCTGCTTTCAGGGTTAGGGCGCGCTCACGGGTGGCAAAACCGATAGACGTAATGCGAAGGGTATACGTACCCGGCTGGATGTTGCGGATTTCGTAGAAACCCCGGGCGTCGGTTACCGAACCGACCGTGGTTCCTTTAAGGGATACGTTTACATTGGCTTCGGGGGTCTTGCCGTCTGAGGTTACGACACCACTGATCGAGGCCGTTTGTGCCGACGCCCATCCGAAGACCAGAAGGGCTGCCATGCGAATTAGGTAGGTTGCTTTCATCTATTTAGAATAATTTTAAACAACGCAAAAATAGAAGCCTTGTCTGGGTTGTGCAAATTATATTTAATTATTCTAAATAAAATTTAAATCGCGTTCCTGATTTTCGGTTTTGTCTTTTGTGTCTTAAAATGAGGGCGTCATTTGTATTATTTTATAAAAAAAACCGTCGGAGTGATCCGACGGCTTCCAACTAGGTATATATATAGAAAACTAAGAGGCTGCTCGTGCCAGGCGACGGTCACGCCAGTAATACTTCGTCCGTTTTACCAGGAAGAACATCACAGGCACCATCACGAGGGTCAGAATGGTCGCATAGGTCAGTCCGAAGATGATCGTCCACGCAAGTGGGCCCCAGAAAATCACGTTGTCACCACCAATGAAGATGTGCGGGTTCAGATCGGTGACGAGCGTAAAGAAGTTGAAGTTCAACCCAATCGCCAACGGAATGAGTCCGAGCACCGCCGTTGTCGCGGTCAGCAACACCGGCCGCAGACGCGATTTACCCGATTCGATGATGACGTCCTTGATTTCGTCAAGCGTCAGGTCGTCATGTGATTCGGCCTTCTTATCCCGCACCTTCTGGTCCATAAGCAAGACGAAGAAGTCCATCAACACGATACCGTTCTTCACCACGATACCCGCCAGCGAGATGATACCCATCATCGTCATCAGTACGACAAAGTCCATCCCTGCAATCACATAACCATAGAACACACCCGAGAAGCTCAGCACCACCGTAAAGAGGATAACCACAGTCTTCGACACCGAGTTGAACTGCAACACGATGATGAGCGTGATGCCCGCCATGGCGAGGAACAGCGCATACATCAGGAACGACTGGTTCTTACCCTGCTCTTCCTGCACGCCCGAGAACGAATAGGTTACGTCTTTCGGAAGCTGGTATCCCTGCAGGTATTCGGCGATCTTCTTCGTGATCTCATCCCCGTTGTATCCGGTCAATACGTTCGAATACACCGTCATGATACGGTTTTGGTTCTTGCGCTTGATCTGGTTGTAGGTCAGGGTCTTTTCGTTGGCTGATACGGCCGATACCGGCACCTGCATCACCCGCCCCGTATTCATGTTCTTAAAGGTCATCGACTGGTTAAACAGCACGCTTTCGTTCCTGCGTTGGTCTTCCGACAGACGCATCACGATGTTGTAGTCGTCGTCGCCTTCTTTATAGGTCGAAATTTCCTGTCCGTACAGCGAACGACGCAACGTAAAGCCGAGTTGGCCGGTGGTAACGCCAATACTTCCCGCATTGACGCGGTCGACTACTACCTGTAGTTCCGGACTTTCCTTGTTCACATCCACTTGCAGTTTCTCGATACCTGGGATATGCTTGTCTTCGATGAATTTGATCATCTTGTCCGCTTCTGCGAGCATGCGGTCGTAGTCAGCACCCGTTAACTGGATGGAGATCGGATAACCGGCCGGTGGACCGTTAGAATCTTTCTCTACCGTCACCGTCGCACCCGGAATGCCTTTTACCTTGCCGCGGATTTCTTCCAATACATCGGCCGTATTGATACCCCGACGGAACTTGAATTCGCGGAAGTTCACCGTCACTTTTCCCTTGAAAGGCGTTTCAGAAGCCGAGCCGGCGTCGACATTCGGATTACCGGCGCCCACCCCTACCTGCGATACGATCGATTCGACGAGGAAGTTGCGTTTTTCGTTTTTATCGTAGTATTTGCTTACGATGTCAATAATCTGCTTCTCAACAAAAAGCGTCGCCTTATTGGTTTTCGAGATGTCGGTTCCCTGCGGATATTCGATGTAGGCAATGACCTGGTTCGGGATGTTATCCGGGAAGAAGAGGGTCTTCCGCGGGAAAATACCCAACAGGATGAACGACAGGAACAACATCCCGATAATACCTCCCAAGGCATACCATGCGCGACGGCCGGTCAGGATGCGGGCCAGGAAGAGCTTGTAGCGATCTTCCATCCGCGGGAAAAAGCCGTGTTGGAAATCCTGTGTCCATTTATACAGTCGGATTTTATACAACCACATCAGGCCCAGCGCGATGATCGACAAGTGACCGATGGCTTTGGCACCTTTCGAATCGTTCATGTTTCCGACCGCCACAAATACGACAGCCAGGATGATGAAGATAATCGAGTAGCGTTTGATGCTTTTGTTGGAGATGTTTTTGTCTTCCACTTCCATTGAACCACCCGTCATCGCGGCATTCACCACCATCGCCACAAACAGCGAGGCCGTGAGCGTCACGGTGAGCGTGATTGGGAAGTACTTCATGAATTTACCCATCGTCCCCGGCCACAGCGCAAACGGCAGGAACGCCATCAACGTGGTAGCGGTAGACGAGATAACCGGCCAGGCGATTTCGCCGATACCAATCTTCGATGCCTGTATCCGGGGGAGGCCCTTCTTCATATTCGCAAAGACGTTGTCGACGACCACGATACCGTCGTCTACCAACATCCCGAGTCCCATGACGAGACCGAAGAGTACCATCGTGTTGAGCGTAAGCCCGAACATCGACAGGAAGCTGAAGGCCATGAGCATCGACAGTGGGATGGCGGCCCCTACGAAGAGGGAATTCCGGAGTCCCATCGTAAACATCAGTACGATCATTACGAGGATGATACCGAAGATGATGTGGTTCGACAGTTCGTCTACCTGGTGCTCTACGCGCGACGATTGGTCGTTGGTAAGCGTCAGTTTCAGGTTGTCAGGAAGGTAGGATTCCTTCGCTTTTTCAATGCGCTCCTTCACCTGCTCGATGGCCGAAATCATGTTCATGTTCGAACGCTTTTTTACGTTGAGCATGACAACTTCGTTACCACTTTCACGGGCATAGGTCGTTTTTTCTTTTTCTTTAAAGGAAATCGTCGCGATATCTTTCAACACCACGTTTCCACCTTCCGATTTTACAACGATATGCTCGAGGTCGGAGGGTTGTTGGATTTCCCCTACGATCCGGATGTTGTTGCGGGACCCCTGCGAGATAAGGTTACCGCCCGAAAGCGTTACGTTTTCGCCTTTCACCGCCTGCTCGATGTCGTCAAAGGATACTTGCGCGGCGGTCATCTTGAAGATGTCAATCGCAATTTCCACTTCTTTGTCATCGACGCCGAGGATCTCAACTTCCTTTACCTCCGGGATTTCCTCGATATCATCCTGCAACTTCTCACCGTATTGCTTCAACTGTTGGGTGGTATAATTCCCTTCGAGGTT
>DATGXZ010000105.1:0-2202 GCA_035298445.1 Flavobacterium sp. | reverse complement strand
AACCTTACTGGCGTGTCAAAGGTACAGATTACAGCAAGCTCCGGTGCCTTCCGATCGGCCTATGATGTCGAACTCGACCTCGTCAATCCGAATCCGGTGACGAATCTGTCGACGCCGTCTGTGTTGACCGGTAACCAGTCGCGTATGCTGACCTGGAAGCCGTTTGGCGTCGCCGGAAGCAATAAGGCCAAGATTGAGATTTCGTCGATCCCGGCCATGAACCTCAACAGCCGTCTCGACTATCTGGTGACCTACCCGCACGGCTGCATCGAACAGACCACCTCGTCGGTATTCCCGCAACTGTACCTCACCGATATAGCCGATGTGGATGCCGACCGTCGGGGTAAGATTCAATATAATGTCATGGCGGGAATCAAGCGTGTAAGCGGCTTCCAACTGGCATCGGGTGGCTTCTCGTACTGGCCGGGCAATAGCGATGAAGACGATTGGGGCACGTCGTATGCCGGGCACTTCCTTCTGGAAGCCGAGAAAAAAGGCTACGCCATACCGTCCGGTTTCCGTCAAAAATGGATTTCCTACCAGAAAAAAGAGGCCAAGTTATGGCGCTTCCAACCGCAATATGGCAACGATATCGCACAGGCGTACCGACTGTATACCCTTGCCGTGGCCGGTTCCCCTGACCTTGCCTCGATGAACCGCATGCGCGAAACGAAAGGTATTTCAAACGAAAGCAAGCTCCGACTCGCCGCAGCTTACGCCGTTGCCGGACAAAAATCGGCCGGACAGGCACTCCTGGCGAATACACCCATCGATGAGACAGGCGGTCGTTACTGGTATTACTACGGTTCAGCAGACCGCAATCGGGCGATGGCGCTCGAAACCCTGTTGTTGATGGGCGACAAACAGCGGGCCTTCCGTATGGCGAAGAAACTCGCCGCCTCGATGTCGTCTGACGGCTACATGAGCACCCAGACAACGGCCTACGGACTCTTGGCTATGTCGCGCTTTGCCCGTGAGAACGGAGGCAAAGGCGTTGACATCGTGCTTACCGTGGGGGGTAAACAGGAAACCATCCAAACCGGAAAATCCGTTGTGACCCGGGTGTTGCCGGTGGGTGCCGGCGCGAATGCGGTTACGCTGAAAAACCGGAAGGGAAATACCTTGTTTGTAACACTTGAGAACTCGGGTGTATTGCCGGTGGGCCAGGAGCAACCGCAAACGGGCAACCTGACCGCCACCATCAAATACCTCGACGGAAAAGGACAACCGGTGAAGGTAGGTGCGATCCGGCAAGGGACAGAGTTCATGGCTTTGATCACCGTAAAGAATATCACCAACGAGCGGGTAGAGAACGTGGCGCTGACGCAGATACTGCCGTCCGGTTTTGAAATCGTGAATACGCGGTATACCGATTACGGCGAAGCAACGAAGAACTACGCCGACTACATCGACATCCGCGATGACCGGACGAACTTCTACTTTGCGCTGAAGGCCAATGAAACAAAGGTGTTGACCGTGAAGCTGAATGCCTCTTATCTGGGTACTTATTACCTGCCTGGTTTGCAGTGTGAAGCGATGTACGACCATTCGTATGTAGCCCGTACGAAGGGACAGTGGGTGCAGGTGGTGCGGTAAGGTATGAAACAGAGGATCCAAAACGGATGGCGTCGGCTCAAAAGCTGGGTGCGCCGCCATCCTATCAAATCGGCGCTGACAGTGCTGGTGCTGGTCGGCTACTATTTCTGCCTGCCCGATCCGCTTTTCGAGACGCCCTATTCCACCGTACTCGAAAGCAGCAACGGAGAATTGCTGGGCGCCAAGATCGCCCGCGACGGGCAATGGCGGTTTCCGCAGGGCGATAGCATTCCGGTGAAATTCCAGCAATGCCTGATCTATTTTGAAGACCAATATTTCCGGTCCCATCCGGGGTTCAACCCCGTGGCGATGGTCAATGCGGTGCGACAGAATGCCAAAGCGGGCCGGGTGGTGCGAGGGGGCAGTACGTTAACCCAACAAGTCATCCGTTTGTCGCGGGACGGAAAAAAACGCAGTTACTTTGAGAAAGCCATCGAAATCATACTGGCCACGCGGCTTGAATGCCGTTATTCCAAAGACGAGATCATCGGGCTGTATGCGGCGCATGCTCCGTTTGGCGGTAACGTAGTAGGATTGGAAATGGCCTCCTGGCGGTATTTCGGTGTGCGTCCCCACCAACTTTCCTGGGCGGAAAGCGCCACACTG
>DATGXZ010000104.1:0-3356 GCA_035298445.1 Flavobacterium sp. | reverse complement strand
CAGGGAGTGCCCGGCGATTTTGTTAACGAAGAGGAACACGCCGAAGGCCAGGTAAGGTGCGAGTATCTTGAGCAATTTCTCTGTGGCGGCGCTGGCGTTGAAGGCTTCTACGGCTCCTGTCCAACGGCCGATCATAAGGCTGGCCCAGTAGAGGGAGATATAAGGTGCGATTTCGTTGGTAGCGAAGCCGAGGCTGTTTTCCATGTAGGCGGGCAGGTTACTGGCGGTAGACACTTCGACCCCTACGTAGAGGAAGATGGCGAGCATGCCCATTAGCAACTGCGGGTATTGGAGGGCCGAGGTACGGCGGGAAGGCGATACGACGTCTTCGATGACATCATCTACGGCCGGTTTATTGGGCAGTGACGAGAATTTGAGGAACACGGCGACGAGCAGGAAGGCAGCCCCGAGACACAGATAGGGTATTTTGACGCTTTCGATACTGACGCTGTCGGTAGCGGCCTGTGGCGACCCGAAGAGGGCGTAGCTGACGATCAGCGGGCCGATGGTGGTACCGAGGTTGTTGATACCGCCGGCCATGGTGAGGCGCTGTGAACCTGTGGTGATGGGTCCGAGTGCGATGGCGAGAGGGTTGGCGACCGTTTGCTGGAGGGAGAACCCGAGTCCGACGATAAAGAGTCCGGACAGCATCAATGGAAACGACCCGTTATTGGCGGCGGGATAGAAGAGCAGCGTTCCGAAGGCCGAGATCCCGAGTCCGAGTGCGAGTCCGTTTTTGTATCCAATCCGGTTGATGATATCCCCTTTTGCCAGGTAGGAAATGAGGAGATACAGCAGTGATCCGACGGTGTAGGCGACGTAGAAGGCCATCGACACCAATTGGCTTTCGGTTTGGGAAAGGTCAAACGCCTTTTTGAACACTGGGATCAGGATGTCGTTACTGGCCGCTACGAATCCCCAGAAGAAGAAGACGGTGACCAGCGGGATAAACTGTCCCCAGCGTGTCTGTGTGTTTTCACTCATAATAATGGTTTTTGTTGGTTATAGGTTAACAATTTCCCCGAATTTCGGCCTAAAAAAGATACAGAAGCGAAAATGCGGGCATAAAATTTCATAAATATCCATTTTCTGGGTGGGACAAGCAATATGGAGGGGTGGATTTTTTTACGAAATCGATGTAGAAGGAGTTAGGAGTTGGGAGTTGGGAGTTAGGAGTTCGGGAGATGGAGTAACCTTCGCTCCCTGATCTCTCACCTCTCTCCACTTTCGTCTATGAACTATGAACTTCAGTCCGGAAGTCGGGAAGTCCGAAAGTCCGAAAGTCAGTTCATAGAATAGCATTGTCTTCTCTCACCTCTCTCCGCTTGCCACTTGCCACTTGCCACTATCAACTATGAACCCTGAAACCTGAACTTTATTTGGATTTAGATCCTTGACCCTACAAGGCTTGGCTCAGGGTTACTGGGTTTAGTATATTTGAAAGTTGGCACCAGCGAAAAACGAACCCATGAAATATTCAGGTCTCTCAATCATAATTAGCTTGATTGTACTTTACCTCACGGTGAAGGCGAATATAGAGCTGGCTGAAACCTATATACATTCTGACGGAAAAACCAGGCTCTTATTCGGACTCATAGAACTCGTTTATATGTTTAAGTATTATTATTTGATTGGAAGTGGCCTATCAGGTGCTTTCCTTTTCATTTCCTATTTCGCGCTCGAACCCCTCAGGATTAGGGTCGTCGCCTTTTTACTTCTCCTTATCAGTTTTTTAAGCATTTTCATTAGTTTCTGGAAATGGTTTGTATAGCGCATGCCAAATGAAAAATAAGTGTAACCTGACTACGTGGATATTCGGTCGCTTATTGTATGACAAAATCATTTTGATACATTCGTTGCGGTTGTAACGAATACATCGTTCCCATTCCAACAAACCGAAACTGCTGGATACACGCTGTACGACATTGCGAACGGCGAACAAAATCACAGATGAAAAACCTTTCGAAAATACTATTGCTACTGATGGTTGCCGGTCTTATCAGTATTTGCGTGCATGGGTATCAAACAAAAGAAAAAATTGACAAAGAAGGAGTTGGAACAATCTGCCGTTTTATGTATTGTAAACGATTCGCCAAAACGTCTGAGGCGCAATTTGCCTATTACGTGGATAGTGTTCTTTATAAAAATGGTGGATGCAGATGTCCTGACAATTATGAACGGTATAAAGGGCGGTATTTTCGTATGCGGTACTTACAAGAAAATCCAAACCAATTCTCGGTAGACCTGACAAAGCAGGTGGTCGACACGGTTGAAATACGAAGAGCCGGTTTTAAGATGATACATTAAATGACAACAGGCGCGACAGAAGTACACCGTACGTACATAATATGAAAATCAGCGTACTTATTTTCCTAATTTTCAGTGGCTATCCATCCTTTTCCCAATCGAGAACACTTCCTGAGCCATCCCAGGCTTTTATGGACAAAGTCAAGATTGAAGAGCATCCGGAAGCGTTATATTTTTCGACCTACTTTGGCAAAGGATCTGAAATCGTTCTTACGCGACTTGACGAATCGAAAGCAGTTTGCGCCAAAATAATCACGTATAAAACGTCCATAAAGTTGAAGTGGGATTCCTGTTCGGAACACGGAACTGAAGTCGAAATCGTATTCCCAAATTACGCCAAAACCGAAATACAAAAATTTGTCGAGTGGTTCTTCACTAGTGACACGAACGTTTGGGACGAATCAAAGACAAAGTACCAACCAAAAGAGGACGGTGATGCCGGGTGTTACCTGGAAATAATAGAGGAAGATAATGACGTCATGCTGCGGTATTATTGTGGTTGCTGATTGGATCCGAGGTTAACCGATATTACATCTAAAATTGTCTCACATGAAAAAATTGAACCCACCTCTATTAGTGTTTCATTCGATAGGCACGCTCTTTTTTATTTTTTCATTTCATAAATTCCGGGGGCTCTATTATCTGGACGTCTTCGAGTTAGCTACGCGGGTGGGCATTTCAAACTTTGTGGACAATAGTTCGAAATATGGATACACAATAGCAGATGTAGCCCATTTTACATTGGTTGCGGGTCTAACCGATCTGATCGCGATCTTATTCGGTTTCGTTGTGTCGCTGTTTATATGCGTTAAAAGAAAATATTCGGCCTTCAATAGTATAGTCGTACTCCTTCTACCCCTTTTGCTCGTTCGAATTGGTCTTTTGAAGTGGATTATGATAGACCGGATTCCCGGCTATTTTATCCAAAACCTATTTGCCTTGTTTTTAGTAGCTGGCGTTGTATTCCTCTTTATGGGTATCATCATGTTTACGTCAGGGAGATTGAACCGAATTGTTGCGAAATACAATTAAATATTACGGAGCGGCTG
>DATGXZ010000103.1:0-2101 GCA_035298445.1 Flavobacterium sp. | reverse complement strand
CTTATTGTAGTACCCCAATTTATCCGCAGTTGATCCGTATTCGTGAGGACAAGCCCCCCCGCGCCTTCATTCGTCCTAATGAAACTGATGGGCCTCCGGTGAGAAAAGATGCCGCCCGAATTGAAGCGGAAAGCCGGGAAGAATGAAGCTTGGTTTCGTAGCGGCGAAGGCGTAACCGCAGGATCGAGGTTTGCGCGCCGAGTTCCCAACATTTAACAAAATATGCGGTTTTCCCGTACCGCCATGTCCGCTACATTGATTAAGGGACGCATCCGCCCCTTCCCTATGACAAGATACGGTTTCCCGGTGACAGCATTTTACGGGAAAACCGCCGTTTTTGTTAAATGTGACAAGCGTCCAAATGCCCCAGCTTTGACATACCTCCTATTAAAACGGACTAGCGCCCGGTGCGAAAATATGCCGCCCGGATGGCAGCGGAAAGCCCGGAGGGACGAAGGCTGGTTTCGCCGCGGCGGAGGTGCGACCAACGGAAGCGCCCGAAGCGCGTCGCGAAACCGCCTGAGGACTGAGGACTTGCAGCGCACAGCCGGAAAAGCGGCCCCGAACAAACAAACTGATTGACTACCCGCCTGCTAATAACAGCCCTCCGTGGGGTTGCAAAATTTAAAATGCAAAAGTCCGAATTATCGGATTGACCGTGTATTTTTGCAGCACACGAAGAAACAACACAACATGCTGATCATCGGAATCGCGGGCGGCACCGGATGCGGGAAGACGACCGTCGTAAACCAAATCATGAACGAATTGCCCGACGCGGAAGTGGGGGTGATTTCACAAGACCATTACTACCGCCGAAACGACCATCTATCCTATGAAGAGCGGGCGTTGATCAACTTTGACCATCCGCGGGCCATCGACTTTGAATTGCTGGTGACACACCTGCGGCAACTGCGCGCCAACCAACCCATCGAACAACCGGTCTATTCGTTTGTGACACACAACCGTACCGACGATGTGGTGGTGACGCACCCGAGAAAAGTGATGATCGTGGAAGGGATCCTGATTTTGGCGAATCCGGAACTGCGTGACCTGTTCGACATCAAAATCTTCGTGCACGCCGATCCGGATGAACGCCTGATCCGACGCCTGAAACGCGACATCGCCGAACGCGGCCGCGACATGGACGAAGTACTCAACCGCTACCAAAGCACGCTCAAACCGATGCACGAGCAGTTCATCGAACCGACAAAGGCTTTTGCGGATATCATCATCCCGAACGATAAATACAATACCGTAGCGATTGATGTGGTGCGAGCGGTGATCAACCAGCGAATCCTTTGAGTTTTGGGTTTTTGAGTTTTGAGTGTTGGGTGTCGTGGTTGGTTCACTGTTAGGGTAAAAAAAACTTGTGGGACGTCATGTAACCCCGTAATTTAGACCAAATCTTTGACAAAATAGAATACCGCCCAAAACGTAAGACTCCCAACCGTCCGCATGCGAAACCCCCTAAAAAAATCACTCGAAAAACGACCTGTACTGCGTGTGCTCAGCAACCGCTATGTGTTGATTTCGCTGTTTTTTGTGGTGTGGATGCTATTCTTCGACAACTATTCATGGCTCAACCAGCGACCGCTTGACAAGGAAATCGAGGAACTGGAGGCGAACAAACGGTATTACGAAAACGAAATCCGCCGCGATTCGATGAGTATCGAAGCGCTGAAAGACCCCAACCAGGTAGAGAAATACGCCCGCGAACAATACTATATGAAACGCGACAGCGAGGATATCTACATCATCGAATACGAAGGCGAGCGCAAAGATACCGTAACCCGTCGGCCGGACTGAGGTCAGGGTTTCGCCGCGATCACTTCGTAGGGAGCCAGATCAACACGGGCGCTACGTTTGAAGAAATACCCTTTGTGCAACAGGTTTTTCCCTACCAACGAGGCACCTTCCAGTGTTACTACCTGTGCTTTATCCGACAGGTTTACAACAACCAGCACCTTCTTTCCTTTATACTCCCGATAGAAACTGACGACCGCTTCGTTGTCGTTCCGTACCTCTGAAAAAACACCCTGCTGCAAGGCCGGCGTTTTGGCTCGCAACGCCAATAGCGTGCGGTACCAACTGAAAAGCGAAT
>DATGXZ010000102.1:0-15126 GCA_035298445.1 Flavobacterium sp. | reverse complement strand
CTTATACCCATACTCAATCTTTTCAGCCGTGCGACGGGCTTCGCTCACCGAACTGCCGCGGGCGAGACGCTGCACCTGGATGTAGGCCTTGTCATCGTCTGACGGACGCACATCAAGGGTGACATCGTTCGAGTAGATCTTCTCATGGTTGGAGCCGTCGAGTTCGATGCGGAAATCGTCATACTCATTCGTAGAGTTAGCGTAGCTGTCGTTATGTACGAACTTAATATCGAGGGTGTCGGCCGGTGCCAATACCAACTCTTCCTTTTTGAGGGTTTTCCCTTCAAAGGCGAAGGCGGTTGCCTGACGCACACCGAAGGTAATGGCAATCGCGGTCGAGATGATCCACACGGCCAGCAGCCCAAAATTGATGATCGCACCTGGCGATTTGATCTTCGGCGCCAACAGTTTGAAGCCGAGCAGGCAGAAATAGAAGAACGGAATCCCCACGGCAAAGAACATGACCAGTCCGAACAACCAGATCGGATATTCCCCGAAATTGCCCTGTTCTACGAACGATGACCATGGGAAGCTCACAAAGGCCGTTGAACCGAGGGTGAACACACCAATCAGCAGGCTGACGATCACGGCCAGTGAGGCCAGGATGATGAGGGAACCGATGATTTTCGCGAACACCTTGAAAATACTGATGAAGATATCTCCGATGGTCGAGCCTACTTTGGTGGCACCTTTATGGATGCTGTCACCCATCTGGGCATAGTCGGTGTTGCGAAACCGCTCGGAAAGTCCTTCGATTTCCTCCCGTACTTTTCGTTCGATGTTGCTGATGGTGATGGGCTCCCCGCGCATTTCCAGTTTCTCGGTAGTCGTCACCGCTTCCGGCATTACGATCCACATAACCAGATAGGCGATTATACCCGTTCCGAATACGCACAACAATATGACGAACAACACACGCAGCCATACCTTATCGATGCCAAAATAGTGCCCCAGGCCGGCCAATACACCACCGATGATGCCGTTTTCGCGGTCGCGGTACAATTTACGGGTCGCACGTGGCGAGTAGAACGGCGTGTTCGGTTGCGGCGCAGCCCCTTCGTCGTCAAGGCGATAGTCCTCAGGTTGACCCATTACAGCAATCACTTCTTCGATTTCCTTCATCGAAATGACCTGTTTCGGATGGGTGTGTTTCTCTGAGATCAGTTCAGCGATACGCATTTCGATGTCGCGGATGATCTCGTCCTGGCCGGCAGAACGGTTCAGCGACCGTTTAATGGCGTCGAAGTAGCGGCTAAGGCGTTGGTAAGCGTCTTCATCTATATAGAAGAAAATGCCTCCCAGGTTGATATTGACTGTCTTGTTCATGATTCGTGTTTTTGATTGGTGATAATGTTGACGGCGTCGGAAAGTTCGGTCCAGGTGCCGTTCAGTTCCTTAAGAAATGTGTGTCCGATTTCGGTCAGGCCGTAGTATTTACGCGGCGGCCCGGAGGTCGATTCTTCCCAACGGTAGTTGAGTAACCCGTCGTTTTTCAGGCGGGTCAGCAGCGGATAGACCGTGCCTTCCACAACCAACAGCTTAGCGCCTTTAAGGGTATCGAGTATCTCGGAGGTGTAGGCATCCCGCTCTTTTAGTACCGAGAGGATGCAAAACTCGAGAACACCCTTGCGCATCTGTGCTTTCGTGTTTTCAATGTTCATGATGCCATTTTGATTTTGGATTAATGTCCGTTTTTTTGATGATGAATATACAGTGACGCCGGAGGGTGATGAAGTCTCCGCGTCGAAGGTTTATTTTAGGAAGCGGATGGTCGCCGGGTAGCGGAAGTCATCCCCTCCCGATGTCTTGACCGCCGCATAGATCGTTAGCAATACCTCGGCCGCTTTGATGAGACCGGCGAGGATGACAGCTACAATCGAGGCCACCAGCGGAATACTGACCTCCGTAAATGACCACTCCATGTGGTGCATGTTAAAGTGGTGCCCGTGGCGGTGCAGCTCCCCTCCCGACATGAGTGCGAAGAGAAATGTCGGCACGGCAACCAAGGCACATATAAGAAGGTAGAGGAAGCTGCTCAGTTGGAAATTGATGCACTCTTTCCCTTGCTGGTCGATATAGGCCGACCGCTCGCGATTGGACGTCCAGATCACGATCGGCAGGATGAAATTGCCAAACGGGATCAGGAACTGCGACAAGGCACTGATGTGGGTGAAAGTCGCGATTTGTTGTTCGTTGGTTCGTTGCATGACGATGATAGATTGTGATTGATGATGATTGAAACTCCAGACTACTATAGATAGCTCATTAATTTCTTATACAAAGATATGCTGATTGGAAGGTATTATGCAATACAAAGTAGTGTATGTTAACTTTTATTTAACATTTCTCATATGCCGCTTATGTGCGGATAAAACGCTAAATTGCCCGTAAATACTGACCTCCATGCTCACAACAGCCCAATTCAACCGCTTTCTGTTTTTTAAGTTGCCATCTGCCTTTTTGTGTGGTGTACGGGTGAAAAACATCTCTGACGCGCGTTGCGACGTTTCGGTTCGGCACCGCTGGATCAACCAGAATCCGTTCAAATCGATGTATTTTGCCGTGCAGGCCATGGCGGCGGAACTGTCAACGGGTGCGTTGGTCATCGCTGCCATCCGAAGCAGCGGCGCGAATTTGTCGATGTTGGTAGCGCAGAACCGTTCCGTATTCACGAAAAAAGCGACAGGACGTATCCGATTCCGCTGCGACGACGGACGTGCCATTGCCGAAACCATCGCCAAAGCCATCGAAACCGGCGAAGGACAAACGCTGTGGATGCGGTCGGAAGGCGTCAACGAACAGGGTGAAACCGTTTCGCGCTTTGAATTTGAATGGACGGTGAAAGTCAAAACCCGACAATAAATGGGGGCTTTTTAAGTTTTGCCGAGGGACAGACGTTGTACCTTTACCAAAAGAGCATCCATGAAGGTTCTGATCACTGGCGCAACCGGACTTGTGGGAACGGCTTTGGTGGCCGCCTTGCGCAGCCGCGGACACGAGGTCTCCTACCTGACGACATCCAAAAGTGGGAAACCACTTCCCGGCGCCCAACGCTTTTTCTGGAACGTCGCCACAGAAGAACTCGATCCCGAGGCCTTTGAAGGTGTGGATGCCATCGTGCACCTGGCAGGCGCCTCTATCGCCAAACGCTGGACATCGGCTTATAAACAGGAGATTCGCGACAGCCGTATCGCATCTGCAGAACTCCTATATAAAGTACTTCGTACGCTCCCCCACCACTCCGTACGCCATTTCGTTTCCGCCTCCGCTATTGGCCTTTATGCCGATCACCCCGACCATCTCTACCACGAAAGCGACCTCGCCTTCGATAAGGGATTTCTGGGGGATGTCGTGTTGCAATGGGAACAGGCCGCTGATCGCTTCCGCACCCTCTCTATTAAAGTCGCTAAACTGCGCACCGGACTCGTCTTCTCTAAAAAAGGCGGCGTGCTTGAACAACTGGTGGCACCCGTACGCTATGGTTTCGGCGCGGCGTTTGGCTCCGGAAAACAATGGCAATCGTGGATCCATCTTGATGATATGGTTGGACTTTACCTCGCGGCACTTGAAAACGGCTGGGAAGGAACGTTCAACGCTGTGGCACCCCATCCGGTGACGCAAACGGAACTCATCCGGCAAATCGGAAAAACCCTCCACCGTCCGGTATGGTTGCCCAACATTCCCGAATTCCTAATGGTACCGATACTGGGCGAAATGCGGCAACTGGTCTTTTCCAGCCAAAAAGTAAGTGCTAAGAAAGCGATAGAACACGGTTACCGTTTCCAATTTCCTTTATTACCCGCCGCCCTCACAGCCTTGCTTACCGATACCAAATCATAAGCGGAAGTGGTTTTTTCAGGAAGGTAACTCCTTACATCTTAAAGCACTTTTGCATTAGACACGGTAGTACCCGGTGACAATTTGGCACGCATTACGCGTTTGGCAGTACTTTTGCCAACGTGCGGTCACCTACAACCGTTTTACGCAAAAAATACATATCACAATACCGATGGCAACCGAAAAGAACGCGCAATCACAGGAAAACGAAGACATTACGATGGACGGACAACAGATGACCGAGGCACCTCAGGAGGATCTTCCCACAGCAGAAAGCCTGACAGCAGAGGAAAAATTGTCAGAGGATCTCGCCAAAGAGAAGGATAAATTCCTGCGTTTGTTCGCCGAGTTCGAAAACTATAAGAAGCGTACTGCAAAAGAGCGCCTTGACCTTTTCAAAACCGCCAACCAGGAAGTATTGCAGGCGTTGTTGCCAGTGCTCGACGATTTTGACCGTGCGATGGCTGAAATCCGTAAGTCGGAAAACAACGAGCTGGTGCGCGGTGTGGAACTGATACAGGAAAAATTCAAGAATACGCTTGTCTCAAAAGGACTCGAGGAAGTCGAAATCAAAGCCGGAGATGCATTTGACGCCGATTTCGCAGAAGCCATCACGCAAATTCCGGCTCCCACACCTGAATTAAAGGGCAAAATCGTGGATGTATTGGAGAAAGGCTATAAATTGGGCGACAAAATCATCCGCTTTCCGAAAGTTGTCATCGGAAACTAATCCGGCAGGACCATGAAAAAAGACTATTACGAAATACTCGGCATCTCGAAAGGCGCTTCGGCCGCTGAGATCAAGAAGGCCTATCGGAAGAAGGCAATCGAGTACCATCCCGACAAAAATCCGGGTGACAAACAGGCGGAAGAAAATTTCAAGGCCGCAGCAGAAGCGTATGAAGTGCTAAGCGACGACCAAAAACGCGCGCGCTACGACCAATATGGCCACCAGGCATTCGAAGGCGGCGGCGGGTTCCACGGCGGCAATATGAACATGGATGACATCTTCAGCCAGTTCGGCGACATCTTCGGAGGGGCCTTCGGTGGTTTCGGAGGTGGTTTCGGAGGCGGCGGCGGTCAACGACGGGTGAAGGGAAGCAACCTTCGCATCAAGGTGAAACTCACGCTGGAGGAGATCGCGAAAGGCGTCGAGAAGAAAGTAAAAGTGAAACGCAAGGTGCAGGCACCGGGCGTGAAATATAAAACCTGCCCGACCTGTAACGGTTCCGGACAGGTCATGCGTGTGACCAACACCATTTTGGGAAGGATGCAGTCGGCCTCTACCTGCCCTACCTGTGGCGGCGCCGGCCAGACACTGGAAAGCAAACCGGCGAACGCGGATGCCTACGGTATGGTGCACGAAGACGAGACGGTATCGATCAAAATACCGGCCGGTGTGGCAGATGGCATGCAATTGAAAGTCTCCAATAAAGGTAACGATGCCCCAGGCAATGGCATTCCGGGTGACCTGATCGTCGTAATAGAAGAACAGGAACATGAAACGCTGAAGCGCGAAGGGGAAAATCTCCACCTCGATTTATATATCAGCATCGCGGAAGCGGCGCTCGGCGTATCGAAAGATATCGATACGGTAAACGGAAAAGTACGCATTAAGTTGGAAGAAGGCATCCAGTCAGGAAAGATACTTCGCCTCAAAGGAAAGGGTATCCCAAGCCTGAACAGCTATGGAAGCGGCGACCTGCTCGTGCACATAAACGTCTGGACGCCACGGAATCTCACCCGCGAACAGAAGCAGTTTTTCGAAAATGCACTGAACGATCCGAACTTCACACCTAACCCGGAAAAGTCGGATAAATCTTTTTTTGAAAAAGTGAAAGATATGTTTTCCTAATTAAAAAAAAGTATATACTTTTGACCTACTAGGCAACTAGTAATTTCTTTTTCATAGCAATTTTTCCCATCCTTATGCACTCGTGTAAAAGGGTGGGTTTTTTTATGACATTGGTGTGATCCTCTTCCTAGCGTCTTTATGAGTCCAGACGGAGGCATAATTCCTCCGGTGACAGCGCCGGAATTTCACTCGTTTTGAAATCCCTCAAATTCCGGGTCACGATAAAGTCGACTTGCCCGATGCGCGAGGCGCACAAGACCTGTACCGCATCCTCGAAATCCCGATGACCCGACCGAAGCGCCATCCGAAGGAGTTCGGCATCCGCATCCTGCACCGTTAAAAAGTCAAGGAGGGTAAGCAGTACCTCACGAAGTGCCTTCTCGTCTAGATACCGGCTCATGAGGTAGTGTGTGGTGATAATGGAGTGGGAAGACGCAAATAACTGTAACTGCTTCTGCTCGGCACATTGAAAAATACGAACAGCATGCTGGCTATACGGATGACGGTCGGCGATCAGATCGACGATGACGTTGGTATCAACGAAAATCCTCATTTCAGGAAATGTTTGCGTTCAAACGCCTCCCTCAAAGCCGTCGTTTCGTCGAAATCATCCGGCAGTTTTACGGCTCCGACCAGCGACTTCAGCTTAGGTGAAAGCACGCGATCTCCTTCCTCCAGTGTAATCGTCTCAAGATACCGTTCTACAAGCTCCGATAAGCTCCGACCCGTATTTCGGGCATATAATTTGGCACGGTCTATAACGGCTTTCTCGACGGTCAAGGTAAGCTTGGTTGTCATATACGTGTTTTTATTTCAAAGATACGTATTTTACAAAAATGCATCGCTTCATGATGGAATTTTCGAAACTACCGAACTTCCCCTAACTTTACCTTCCAAACATACACACATGTCTATCATACTCGACGTTCGCGACGTCGTCAAACGATACGGCGATTACACCGCCCTTAACTCGGTTTCCCTTTCCGTCCCGAAGGGTAGCATTTACGGGCTCCTGGGTCCGAACGGCGCCGGGAAAACCTCGCTGATACGGATCATCAACCAAATTACGCTGCCCGACTCGGGTTCAGTGTGGCTCGACGGCGCACCGCTGAAACCCGCCGATGTGCAACACATTGGGTATCTTCCGGAAGAACGCGGACTCTATAAAACCATGAAGGTGGGGGAACAGTGCCTCTATCTCGCGCAGCTAAAAGGGCTTGACCGCGCGGAGGCCAAGAAGCAACTCGACTTTTGGTTTGAGCGCCTCGGGGTTGAGGGCTGGTGGAATAAGAAGATCCAGGAGCTTTCGAAAGGGATGGCGCAGAAGATACAGTTCATCGTAACAGTGCTTCACCGTCCGAAATTGCTCATTTTTGACGAACCCTTCTCAGGCTTCGATCCGGTGAATGCCAACCTGATCAAAGATGAAATTCTTGCCCTCAAGGAACAGGGCTCCACCATCATTTTTTCCACCCATCGCATGGAAAGCGTTGAGGAATTGTGTGACCACATCGCCCTCATCCACAAATCCAACAAACTGATCGAAGGCCCGCTGCAGGAGGTGAAGCGTCGCTACCGCACCCATACGTATGAAGTCGGCATCGTAACGCCGAACATCGAAGGGCTTATGTACGACCTTACACAGCATTTTACTGTGGCACCGACGCAGTTTCGGTCGTTGAACGACGACGTGAAACTCGACATCCAACTCGGCAAAGCCACACCGAACGAATTGTTAGGCCTGTTGACGGGCCGCGGCGAGGTCACGCACTTTGTTGAAAAAATTCCAAGTGTCAACGACATTTTTATCCAAACCGTTACCAACGGCACTACCTTATAATACGACTTATGCGCGTTCTACATCTCATCATCCGTCGCGAATTCAATGCCAAAGTACGCAACAAGGCGTTCATCGTGATGACCTTCCTGAGTCCGCTGATCTTCGTCGGCATCGCCCTACTCATTGGCTTCCTCAGCACGATGAAAGCCGACACGAAGTTTATCGCGGTGCACGACGCTTCCGGACTTTTCGTGGGCGATTTCAAAAATTCCGACGAGTTCCATTTTCACAATGTTTCCGCCCTTCCGTTGCAAACCGTCAAAGACAGCATCCTCAGCGAACGGTTGGATGGCGTTTTGGTCATCCCCAACGACAAAGACCCGAAAAAACTCGCAGAGAACATCCAGTTCTTTTCCAATGACGACCCCGGCATCGAATTCATCGCCGGATTGGAAAACACGATTTCGAAACGATTGACCAAAGCGAACTATGCCCGAACCGGACTCGACTCAATCGCCATCCGCCAGGCGCAGGCCGACGTATCGATCCGCATGAAAAAAGCGGACGGCACCGACTCGATGAAAGGACTTAACTGGTTCAAGGCCGCGACCGGAGGTCTTTTCGGCTACCTTATCATGATGTTCATCATCATCTACGGCAACTTCGTGATGCGCAGTGTCATCGAAGAAAAAACCAACCGTATCATCGAGATCATCATTTCATCGGTCAGACCATTTCACCTGATGATGGGCAAAATAATCGGAACCTCTTTGGCCGGCGTGTTGCAATTCGCCATCTGGGCCGTGGTCGGTTTCACCCTGTTATTCGTGGCGACGCAGTTTTTCGGACTGGATGTCGCGGCTACCCAAAATACTACTCATGCCGCCGCGCAGGAGCCCGGTTTTTGGCCTTCGGCAATACGTGAACTGCGCAGCCTTCCCCTATTTGGTATGGCCGTCTGTTTTCTGGTGTATTTCGTCGGTGGTTACTTTTTGTATAGCTCCTTTTACGCGGCGATTGGCGCAGCCGTCGACAGCGAGACCGACTCACAGCAGTTCCTGTTCCCCATCATGATGCCTTTAGTGTTGGGAGTTTATATCGGCTTTTTCACCGTCATCAACGACCCGCACGGCACCGTTGCCACGGTATTTTCGTTCATCCCACTTACCTCCCCTATTGTGATGCTGATGCGATTACCGTTCGGCGTACCGTGGTGGCAGGTAGTCTCGTCGATTGTCATTTTATACGGTACATTTTATGGTGTTGTGTGGTTTGCTGCCAAAATCTACCGCGTCGGCATCCTGATGTACGGCAAAAAACCGACGTGGAAAGAACTGATCCGCTGGATGCGGTACTAAAAAAAGCAGCCCGTTTGGACTGCTCTTTCTTAGATTGGGGATGACGTACGTTTATTCCGCCGCGTCTTTTGCATTTTGGTTTTCGTTCGCTTTTGCGCCCATTCGCTCCCATTTAAACTTAGGGGCGAATTTCAACTTGATTTCAGCGATTTTACGATTATCCTTCGACGACAGACCTTCTTTTTCTACTGTGTTCTTATGGGCATCCAACGCCTCATACATCGCCTTGATTTCGTCGAAATCTTCACGTGAGTAGTTGTCCTTATTCTTATCGAACTCGTTGTAAAAGTCGTTGTAAACGCGAAGGATGTTGTCCTTGTTTACCCAGCTGAAGTCCATATCAGCACCGATTTTACCAGCACCGAAGAAGGCATCACGCAATTCTTGCGGGCGACTTGGCGTAGCCTCTTTTTCAAGTTCGGCACTCACCTGTGCTTTCAGTTGTTCGAATTTTTCGCGACCGGCGTCCAGCCTGTCTTTTGCAGAGGCATCATCGGCAAGTGCTGCAGCGGCACTGTCAGCTGCCGTGGCACGCGCCTGGTAAGACGCTTCGATCGCAGCCCAGTTCGACTTGGCATCGGCCACGGCCAACGACCCAACCGAATCGGTAAAGGATGTATACTGGTTAAGGGTTTTCTCTGCTTCTTTTTCAGTTTCGCTCTTGCACGAAACAAAGGCAATGGATACAGCCGCTAGGGCATAAAGTGACATGTTTTTCATGATGGGTGTAATGTTATTGTTAACAGAGGTAAAGGTACTGGCGGTGGGAATCGTGCATGTTGCACATACGCCGGGTTTCGTTACAAAATCGCGATATCGTATTTGGGAGTGTAACAGAAGTGCAATTGGGCGGACACATTATTTTTAGCTACTTTTATTGAAAATCCGGCTTATGTCGAAATCATTGATTGAAATCCGCGGACTCCGACGGAATTTCCAACTGGGCGGTGAAACGCTTGAGGTGCTGAAAGGCATCGACTTAGATATCCAAAAAGGCGAATATGTCGCATTGATGGGGCCATCCGGCTCCGGCAAATCGACCCTGATGAATTTATTGGGTTGCCTTGATACACCCACTTCGGGACGCTATGTGCTGAACGGAAAGGACGTCAGTACCCTCCACGACGATGAGTTGGCGGAAATACGGAACAAGGAAATTGGTTTCGTCTTCCAGACCTTTAACCTGATGCCCCGCACCACCGCACTTGACAACGTAGCGTTGCCAATGGTGTATGCGGGTTATGGAAAAAGCGACCGCCACGCCCGCGCACGTGAAGTATTGACCCAGGTCGACCTGGCCAACCGGATGGACCACCAGCCGAACCAGTTGTCGGGTGGACAACGGCAGCGCGTTGCCATTGCGCGGGCGTTGGTGAACAAACCGTCCATCATCCTGGCAGACGAACCTACCGGAAACCTTGACAGTAAGACCTCGGTGGAAATCATGGCACTCTTTAACGATATCCACGCCCAGGGCAACACGGTCATTCTGGTAACGCATGAGGAAGACATCGCGGCGTACGCGAAACGGGTCATCCGTCTGCGCGACGGGATGATAGAAAGCGACTCTGCGACCAAATAGACACCTAAACTGATTCGGAATACGTAAATCACTACTTTTCCGGAACCCAAGGCTATGAAAGTATATACTAAAACCGGCGATGCCGGAACTACGGCGCTGTTCGGCGGAACCCGTGTACCAAAAGACCACATCCGGATTGATTGCTACGGTACGGTCGACGAGCTCAACTCGTGGATCGGGCTCGTGCGTGACCAGGAGTTTCCAATCCTTTATAAAGAGGTGTTGATACGGATCCAGGACCGATTATTCACGGTAGGCGCCCAACTTGCGACTCCACCCGAGAAAGAAGTAATGAAAAACGGCGAACGGCGCCTGAAGAACCTGGGCATTACTGAAGACGACATCCTTTTCCTCGAAAACGAAATTGACCGGATGGATGCTGCCCTTCCGCCCATGACGCATTTTGTGTTGCCTGGAGGCCACACGACTGTGTCATATTGTCATGTGGCACGCTGTGTATGCCGCCGCGCAGAGCGCCTTGCGGTGCAATTACGTCATGAAGAGCCCGTAGATGAGCTAGTATTGAAGTACCTGAACCGCCTTTCTGACTACCTTTTCGTATTGGCACGGATGTTGTCGAAAGAGGTCGGCGCCGACGAGGTGAAATGGATTCCGCAAAAGGACTGAAAATTCATCGCCAAGCCCAGTGTTTACAAGGTTTTAAGAACTTTTTAAATACTACGTTCTTGCCCATCCAAAATAAAGATCATTTTACTTGGCATTTTCAGTAAAAAATTTATTTTTGCATTAAATTCAAAAATCTTAAAGCGATGTATTGGACATTAGAATTGGCATCCTATCTCAGTGATGCCCCGTGGCCAGCAACCAAAGATGAGCTCATCGACTATGCAATTCGTGCCGGGGCACCGTTGGAAGTCGTCGAGAACCTGCAGTCGATAGAAGATGAAGGCGAAATATACGAATCCATGGAAGAGATTTGGCCCGATTATCCAACGGACGAGGACTATCTCTGGAACGAGGACGAGTACTAGAAAAAATAAAAAAACACCTGAAAAAGTCTCATTTAGAGGCTTTTTTTTTGCTTAAATTTGCACACTTTTCACGAACAGAAACACCGTATTTATGAGTTTCATAAACAGTATATTGAAAGCCTTCGTAGGCGATAAGTCGCAGAAGGACGTCAAAGCCATCCAGCCCTTTGTCGCCAAGATAAAGGAAATCGAGCCGACCCTTACCGGATTGTCACACGATGCACTTCGGGCGAAGACGGCGGAATTCAAATCACGGATCCGCGCGGCCCGCGCGGCACAGGATGAGAAAATTGCTGCGTTGCGTGCAGAAGTGGAATCGATTGCCGATATCGACAAAAAGGAAGACGTTTATGCCGACATCGATGCGCTTGAAAAGGAAGCGTACGAAGTGTCAGAGAAGGTGCTGCTTGACATCCTGCCGGAAGCGTTTGCTGTGGTGAAAGAAACCGCCCGCCGGTTCAAGGAAAATACAACTATTACGGTGACTGCTACTCCGATGGACCGTCAGCTGTCGTCGACCAAAGAATATGTCACACTCGAAGGTGACAATGCCGTGTGGGCCAACTCATGGAACGCCGCCGGTAAAGCCATTACGTGGGATATGATCCACTACGACGTGCAGTTGATCGGTGGTATCGTATTGCACCAGGGGAAAATCGCCGAAATGCAGACGGGTGAAGGTAAAACCCTCGTGGCAACCCTCCCACTTTACCTCAACGCCCTGACCGGCGAAGGCGTGCACCTGGTGACCGTGAACGACTACCTCGCCAAACGGGACAGCACGTGGAAAGCGCCGTTGTTTGAATTCCACGGACTCACTGTAGACTGTATCGACAACCACCAACCGAACTCCGAAGGCCGTCGCAAAGCCTATGAGGCGGATATCACCTACGGAACCAACAACGAATTCGGTTTCGATTACCTACGTGACAACATGGCGCATACGCCAGGCGAACTGGTACAACGCCGCCACAACTACGCGATTGTGGATGAGGTCGACTCGGTATTGATCGATGATGCCCGTACACCGTTGATCATCTCAGGTCCGGTGCCACAAGGTGACCGACATGAATTCCTCGAACTGAAACCGACGATTGAGAACCTCGTCAACCAACAACGCGCCCTAGCGAATGGCTTCCTCGCCGAAGCGAAGAAATTAATCCGGGAAGGAAATGCGAAAGAAGGCGGTTTCAACCTGTTGCGCGCCCACCGTGCACTTCCTAAGAACAAAGCGTTGATCAAGTTCCTCAGCGAGGAAGGTGTGAAACAGCTCCTGCAAAAAACTGAGAACCAGTATATGCAGGACAACAACCGCGACATGCCGAAAGTAGACGAAGCGTTGTTCTTCGTCATTGAGGAAAAAAACAACCAGGTAGAACTGACCGAGCGTGGGTTCAAGGCACTGGCCAGCGGATCGGATGAAAGTTTCTTTGTATTGCCCGATATCGGAACAGAAATTGCGCGGATCGAGAAAATGGACCTTCCAAAAGACAAGGAAGCCGAAGAAAAAGAACGCCTTTTCCAGGATTTCAGCGTAAAGAGCGAGCGTATCCATACACTTACCCAGTTGCTGAAAGCGTATGCACTCTTTGAAAAAGATGTGGAATACGTCATCGACGACAACAAAATCAAAATCGTCGACGAGCAGACGGGTCGTATTATGGAAGGACGCCGGTACTCGGACGGACTCCACCAGGCGATTGAAGCCAAAGAAAACGTAAAGGTAGAGGCCGCTACGCAGACCTTTGCCACGATTACCCTCCAGAATTATTTCCGGATGTACCGCAAATTGGCCGGTATGACGGGTACTGCCGTTACGGAAGCTGGCGAATTTTGGGAAATCTACAAACTCGACGTCGTCGAAATCCCGACCAACCGCCCGATTTCGCGTAAAGACCAGCACGACCTGATCTACCGTTCGGTGCGTGAGAAATTCAATGCAGTTATTGAAGACGTTATACAGTTATCAGCGGCCGGACGTCCGGTTTTGATTGGTACGACATCGGTAGAG
The DNA here is from genome assembly GCA_035298445.1 of Flavobacterium sp. GTDB lineage: Bacteria > Bacteroidota > Bacteroidia > Flavobacteriales > Flavobacteriaceae > Flavobacterium. The sequence continues at coordinate 1,711 of DATGXZ010000102.1, read as the reverse complement.
ATATCGGAATTATTGAGCCGTATGCTTAAAATGCGTGGTATACAGCACAATGTGTTGAATGCGAAGATGCACAAGCAGGAAGCGCAAATCGTCGAAGAGGCCGGTAAGCCAGGTGTCGTGACGATTGCGACGAACATGGCCGGACGGGGTACCGACATTAAGCTGACACCGGAAGTGAAGGCCGCAGGCGGTTTGGCCATCATCGGCACAGAGCGTCACGATTCGCGTCGGGTTGACCGCCAGTTACGTGGTCGGGCCGGTCGTCAGGGTGACCCCGGAACCTCGCAGTTCTATGTGTCGCTGGAAGACAGCCTGATGCGTCTTTTCGGCTCTGAACGGGTAGCCAAGATCATGGACCGTATGGGACTGAAGGAGGGCGAAGTCATCCAGCATTCGATGATGACCAAGTCGATCGAACGCGCCCAAAAACGTGTGGAGGAAAACAACTTCGGGGTTCGTAAACGACTTCTCGAATACGACGACGTGATGAACGCACAGCGGGAGGTAATCTACAAGCGTCGCCGTCACGCCTTGCACGGAGAGCGCCTGAAAGTGGACATCGCGAACATGATTTACGATACATGTGAACTTATTGCCCGTGAAAACAAGGCGAAGCGCGATTTCCGGAACTTTGAATTCGAATTGATCCGTTACTTCTCGATCACATCGCCGGTAACCGAATCAGAATTTGACAAGCTGTCTGACATGGAACTGGCAGGTAAAGTATATAAAGCAGCTTCCCTGTATTACGCAGAGAAAAATGAGCGTAACGCCCGTGAAGCCTTCCCGATTATCGAGAATGTGTTTGTGAACCAGGGCGATCGTTTTGAGCGTATTGTGGTACCGTTTTCCGACGGCATCAAAACCCTGAACGTCGTCACCGACCTGAAGAAGGCTTATGATACCCACGGTGCACAATTGGTAGCCGATTTCGAAAAGAACATCACACTGGCCATCGTCGACGAAGCGTGGAAGAAACACCTCCGCAAAATGGACGAACTGAAACAATCGGTACAGTTGGCAGTGCACGAACAGAAGGACCCGCTCCTTATCTATAAATTCGAGGCATTCGAGTTGTTTACGAATATGCTGAACGGTGTGAACAAAGAAGTGATCTCGTTCCTGTTCAAGGGTGATTTACCGCAACAGCAGCAGGCACCGGAAATCAGGGAGGCACGCGAAGAACGCCGGGTCGAGAACTATAAGACGTCCAAAGATGAAATCCCGAATCTGGACCAGGCCGCGGAAGTGAACCGCGAAGCCGGACAAACGCAACCGCGGCAGGTGACGGAAACGATTGTACGGGAGGCGCCGAAAATCAACCGAAACGACAACGTAGTGGTCAAGCATGTCATGAGCGGCAAGACCGAAACGATGAAATTCAAAAAGGCGGAAAGCCTGTTAGCCACTGGCGAATGGGTGCTGGTAAACGAAGCCTAACATAATAACCCCGGACCTTCCGGGGTTTCTTTTTGCTACTACTTTCGGGGGAGTGCCTTTTCGGGGCTCCCTTTTCATTTGATATTTTTTAGCTTCCTCCAATATCCTGACTGGGAGCTTCACAAGGGGGAGCGGAAACAAAAGGGATACAACCGCCTACCAACTAACTGATGGGCGCTAAGGACCACCATTTTGATACTTGGCTTCAGTACGTCCATCGCCTCCCGGTTTCATGTGAGAAAATTTAACAAAAGATGCGGTTTTCCCGTAC
>DATGXZ010000101.1:0-3550 GCA_035298445.1 Flavobacterium sp. | reverse complement strand
GTATATCACGTTTGTAGCCTACTGGATCATCGGTTTCCCGATTTCCTTCGTGCTGGGCGAGTATACCGAGTTGCGCGCTACCGGCATCTGGATCGGCTTGCTGGCCGGACTCGCAGCGGCTGCATTATTTTTGTACCTTCGTTTTCACTATATCACATCCCGTGAGAAACGGGAGGTCACAACCCAAGCCCATGGAACTTCCTAAATTCGTACTCGCCGACAATACCGATTTCCCAGACGATATCTTCATTATCCACCTGGAATATCCCCGTTTCCTCATCAACCTTAAAAACGATGAAATCGAGTTTCTTGAAGAGCTTGATGAAGAAGACGAAGAGGATGATATCCAATCCGAAATGGAACGGTTGATTGAACAGGCGGGTGCTTTCTATGACCGCGAAATGGACCGCTACGAGGAGTGAGTCCCGAAGTAGGACGCCAGTAATTCCCGCGCAGCGCGAAAAGGGGTGGTCTGCCGGGTAAGTACGCCGGTTTCCATTGCGTCTATCAGTGCCTGCACTTTGGGATCTTCTGCGAAATGGCGGCCAAGTTCGGTGCGTATCGTTTCCCGCATCCAGAATAGGGCTTGTTCGCGTCGTCGGGCTTCAAAAAAGCCATTCTCCGTTGTGGTGGCTACATACCGTTCGATCATCGACCAGACGTCTGAGATACCGTCCTTTTTCAACGCACTACAAGTCGCAACTTCCGGTTGCCAGTCAGACTCTTTGCGGGGGAAGAGGTGCAGGGCGCGCACCAATGTCGTCCTGGCCAGCTGCGCCTTCCGGACGTTGTCGCCATCCGCTTTGTTGATCAGGATGCCGTCGGCCATTTCCATGATCCCGCGTTTGATGCCCTGTAGTTCGTCGCCTGCCCCCGATAATTGCAGTAAAAGGAAGAAGTCGGTCATACCGTGCACGGCGGTCTCGCTTTGCCCGACGCCCACCGTCTCGATGATAATGACGTCGAAGCCCGCCGCTTCACATAGGATAACGGCCTCACGGGTTTTACGCGCCACGCCGCCGAGTGTTTCGCCGGATGCGGAGGGGCGGATGAAGGCATTCGGGTCTTTCACCAGTTCCTCCATGCGCGTTTTGTCGGCCAGGATGCTACCATGTGACACCGTGCTGCTCGGATCCACCGCCAACACGGCCACTGTCTTGCCGATTGCGGTAAGATAGCTGCCAAAGGCTTCGATGAAGGTGCTTTTTCCGACTCCGGGTACGCCTGTTATACCAATACGCACTGAGCGGTCAGAGTGGGGGAGGCACAATTCAAGCAAACGGTCGGCGTCACTGCGATGGGTTTCCTGTGTGCTTTCTACTAACGTAATGCCCCGGCTCAGCGCCGTTTTGTCGCCTTTGAGGATGGCCTGCGCCAACGCTTCCGGCTGGGGGCGCGAACGTCGCAATTGCCGTATCGTACCCGCGGCATCCGGATTGACCGGTGCGGGTGGCGAAACGCCGTCAACTTCAGACAGCGCGGTTTTGCGGGCGGGTTTCATACCGATAAAAGTAGCAAAAAACGCCCAATGCGGGCGCCCGGCCTCGGGTGGATTTCCTATTTTTGTGTGTACCGCATGGAAAACCTCTTGCTCATCTTTGCCTGTCTGTCTGCCGGATTGCTCCTCCAGCGGATCAGGGAATTTCCTTCCGATGGCTATAAAGCGCTCAACCAGTATGTCATCCATGTGGCGTTGCCCGGACTGGCTCTTTATTACATCCCCAAGATTGAATTGGGCGGAAACATCCTCTATCCATTGGGAATCGCCTGGATTGGCTACGTGTTATCATTTGGTTTTTTCCTCTTTCTCGGTTATTGGTTTGCCTGGCCGCGGAAACTGACGGGATGCCTGATTCTCACCGCCGGCCTCGGGAATACGTCCTTTGTCGGTTTCCCGATTATTGAAGCACTGTATGGCAGCGAAGGACTCAAAACCGCGGTTATCGTTGACCAGGCCGGTACGTTTGTGGTGATGGCGACGCTTGGAACACTCACGGCTTCCTTTTTCTCCAACGAGAAACCCGACGTGGGGGCCATGGTGCGCAAAATTCTCACCTTTCCGCCCTTTGTAGCCTTCGTTTTGGGTATGGTGATGGGCGTCCTGAAATGGCAGGTACCCGCCTATGCCGATACGTTCTTCCTTCGTCTGGCGCAAACCGTGGCGCCAGTGGCACTAGTCGCGGTAGGCCTGCAACTGAAACTGGCGAAGCGCAACCAGTATTGGCGCTTTCTTTCGGTCGGGCTGCTGTTCAAACTGTTCCTTATGCCGCTTTTCTTTTTGCTGTTCTATCGGTATGTACTCGCCTTTGACGGGCCGATGTCGGATGTCTGTATCATGGAAGCCGCCATGGCACCGATGATTACAGGGGCGATCTTGGCCTCGTCCTACGGACTCAAACCGCGGCTTTCCGGTATGATGGTCGGCGTAGGTATACCCTTATCACTGCTTACATTGCTGGTCTGGCACTGGGCGCTCGGAATGCTGTAGCCTGCGCTTTTCACAGACCCAAATAATCGCTATTTTTGAGCCATGCACACCTCGCTCTCCCCTGACGTTATCCAAAGGCTCGAATCGATTGTAGGTTCTTCTTTCGTTTTCCTCGACGAGGAGACGCGGAAGCACTACGGTCATGATGAAACCGAAGACTATGTCTTTCCGCCCTCAGTAGTGGTAAAGCCTTTGAATGCCGAGGAGATTTCCGGTATTATGCGGTTGGCTTCGGAATTTCGTATACCGGTTGTGCCCATTGCCGGACGCACCGGGTTAAGCGGTGGCGCACTCGCGATACAAGGCGGGATCGGGCTTTCAGTCGAGCGACTCAACCGTATTATCGCTATCGACGAGATGAACCTCCAGGTTACGGTCGAGCCGGGTGTCATCACCCAGGTACTGCGCGAAGCCGTCGCCGAAAAAGGCCTTTTCTATCCGGTTGATCCGAGTAGTATGGGCAGCTGCACCATTGGCGGGAACGTAGCCGAGAATTCCGGAGGTGCACGGGCTGTGAAATACGGTGTCACCAAAGACTATGTGCTCAACCTGGAAGTAGTGCTGCCCAACGGGGATATCATCCGCACCGGTGCTGATACCTTAAAGAACTCCACCGGCTATAACCTCACCCAACTCATGGTCGGAAGTGAGGGTACACTCGGCATCCTGACCAAGATTGTCCTGAAACTCTTACCTCAGAACCGCCAAAACATCCTCATGCTGGTGCCGTTTTACGAAGCGCGCCAGGCCTGTGAAGCCGTTTCCGCCGTGTTTCGGGCGGGTATCGTACCCAGCGCACTCGAATTTATGGAGCGCGACGCCATCGACTGGGCCATCCGATACGTCGACGGCATCAGCGTTACCGTACCCGACGACATCCAGGCACACCTCCTTATAGAAGTCGACGGCAATTACCCCGACGTGCTTTTCTCTGAAGCGGAGAAAATTATGGAAGTACTCGAGGTATTCCGTATCGGTGAGGTGCTTTTCGCCGACTCCGACGAACAAAAGAATGCCCTATGGCGCATGCGGCGCGGCGTAGCAGAAGCGGTGAAGGCGAAT
>DATGXZ010000100.1:0-9452 GCA_035298445.1 Flavobacterium sp. | reverse complement strand
CTTACATAACTAACTCCAAAACCGTTACCTCAAACTCATTCGACAGCCCCGCGTAATTCCGTGCCGAACTAAAGTAATAATCTTCCGGATGCAAAACGATTTTTTCCTCCACTGGGTTGTTATGGATATAGTTGATTTTTTGAATTATGAACGTATTGCTATAAACCACTTCCGCATGGTATCCGTCTCGCCATACCTTATAGCGTTGACCTCTTTTCAAGTGGCTGCAGGCATGTTCGAATAACAGAAGCATCCACTCCCGCCTGCTTTCAGGGTTTTCGATGATATTTGCTATGATCGCTTTTGACGTAAATTTCTTGAAATCGCGAATGATATCGGACAATGGTATTTCTCCGTCGGCTTTGCAAAGTACGTGTAAATGACTTGACATGACGACATAGGCGTAAATCTCGAGCCCTTTTGTTTTTTGGCAATACTCTAGTGAACGCGTAATCAATTCTTTTTGCTCCCGCCGCATCAACACATCGACCCAGCCAACGGCTGTAATTGTAATAAAGAAGGCTTCGCCAATAGTTCTGGCTTTATATTTCGTCGACATGTTTAAAGGTAAAAAGCCTTTACTTTATGCCGTTACGGTTTTTCAGTAGTGTTTGTTAATTTTTGGAGCACCACGGGCACGGATTGCAAATCCGCGCCATCGGATAACAATTGTCTTGTAGCGATTATTCCATAGATAATACGCACAAAGGACGGATAGAAATCCTAAAGCGCCAATCAGTCTACTTGAGCTTGGAAAGAGTTTCGAAGTTTCTAGTATTCGGCTGCCATCTAGTAGCATTGAGAGTGCAAAGACATGAAACATAAAACAAATCGTAACAAGTGGCATGACAGCGAATAGGGGAGCCTTATTGTTTTTCGTTTTTAACGCTAACTCGTAAGCATAGTAGAAAAGAATATTGTAAAGTTTCATGTCAACCTATAAAAGTACTTTCCTCAAAATTATTGAAATCATCTCCGCAAATTGTATCTGCTATGCCAACCCCCGATGACGAGGATTTCAATCCTGTACTCTACTATTTTGTTCACATACGTTGTTACTTTTCTTAACCTTCTTTTGTCTTGACACAAACCGAGGACCAAGCAAATAATCTATCGCTGCAAATTATTGGCCGGGCCCGAAGGTTCAGCGAAGCTAAAAGAAGCAAAAAGTCAAGCGCTTGGTTTGTTCTGAGAGGAGAATATTTGCTTACGGGAAGCTCTGAGGGCCGAGTTTTTACCTTCTGCCATTGCATATTGATCGCGAATCCGGTTATAGGTATTGTGAACAGCTCGCGCGTATAGGTTTATATGTTGAAGAAAAGGCAGTAGAAAATAACCTGACAACCCCCCAATAAAGCCAGGCCCATTCCATATTCTATCTTTCTCTTCGTAGCTAGCAAACCTCTCCCATAAGTAAAAAAAAGAACAGCGGAACTAGTATAAAAAAGAAGTGCCTTGCCCAGAATCTGGATGCTTACCTGTATATCCGTACTTGCAACCCGGTACAAAATATCAAATAATTCCCAACTCAAAAAAATAAAAAGAATATAACCGAGAAACATAAAAATGACGGTTTTTACGACTTTATAATCCATATTAACTCTAGTAAAAGATGTATTTGTACCCGGTTGTTTACGATCCGACTATGCGTGCCTCTTCTGTTCCCGAAACAAAATGCACATTCCTCTTAAGCCCGCTGTATTTCGTCCGCTTGACGGCCGAATTCCGAAATACTTTGCGAAAGGTCTCTTCGGTGATTTCCTCCCAGTCGCGTTTTGACATACCGAGCAGGTCGGGATGGGGGTTGAAGGCGGGTTCGTTATGGGGTGTGGCAAAGCGGTTCCAGGGGCACACGTCCTGGCACACGTCGCATCCGAATACCCAATCATCGAAGGTTCCCTTCATTTCCATGGGGAGGTTGTCTTTCAATTCAATGGTGAAATACGAGATGCACTTGCTGCCGTTGACTACGTAGGGCGTGATGATGGCACCGGTGGGGCACGCGTCGATGCAGGCTGTGCAGGAACCACAATGATCGGCAACGGGGATATCGTAGACCAGATCGAGATCGACGATGAGCTCGGCGACGAAGAAAAAGGATCCTACCTGCTTCGACAGGAGGTTGCTGTTTTTACCAATCCAGCCCAAACCGGATTTGGCGGCCCAGGCTTTGTCGAGCACGGGGGCTGAGTCGACGAATGCACGACCGTTTACCTCGCCGATTTCCGACTGGATGCTATGCAGCAATTCCCGCAGTTTGTCTTTGATGACAAAATGGTAGTCTTCGCCGTAGGCATATTTCGAGATGTGGTAGGAATCGTCGCGCTGGGTCTGTTCAGGAAAGTAATTGAGCAGTACGGATATGACGCTCTTCGCACCGTCGACGAGTAACGTGGGATCAAGTCGTTTGTCGAAATGCTGCTCCATCCAGGTCATTTGTCCGTGACGGCCCTCCCGCAGCCACTTCTCAAGTCGCGGCGCCTCTTCTTCCAGAAAGCCGGCTTTGGCTATGCCGCACGACAGGAAACCGAGCCGTTTGGCTTCGGCTTTGATGAAGGCAGTATGGGCAGCCCTTCGATCCAACGATCAGTGGTTGTGGGTTCGGATCCAGTCGATGATGGCGCTGAGGTTCTGCGCTTCGTAATCGGCGTTGTTCATGCCTGCGTCGTGTGCCGACCCTTTTCGTATCTCGAGTTTTGCGTCGACCTTTAATTCTTGCAAACGGGCAAACAAGGCCTTGGAAAGTTCAACGGGGACGAGTGGATCGGCGTCTCCGTGAATAAGCAAGGTGGGAACGTCGGTTATACGGTTGTACGGACTGATGCTCTCGAACGCCGGATTGGGTCCGGTTTCGTTGAACTTGGCGCCTGCCACTTTCTCAATGATGTCTAAATGCCCGTTCTTCTTAATGAAGGCGATAGCTTCGACCCCGTCCATACGGGAAGGGGCACACAGTGCGCTGATTGAAAGGATACCAGAATGGGTGTAGCCATACAACAGCGCGAGATGGGCACCGGCGCTGATGCCGCCAATGTGCAATTTCGTCTTGCCGAAACCGTACTCCTTCGACACAAACTTCAGGAAAGTGATGGCGCTGTCGATGTCGTCGATCAGGTTCTTTCCGCTTATGGTATTCGATACATAGCGGTAATCGACATTTGCCACGATGATGCCCCGATCGCGAAGGTCACGCGCATGTTTGTCGGTATACTCGTTCCCTCCCATCGACCAGGCGCCGCCGTGCAGCAGTACAAGCACAGGGGTGTCGCGTGTGACTGTTTTCGGAAGGAAGAGGTCGAGGTAGTGCTGTTTTTCTTTTCCGTATTTCAGTGCCCTGACATCGCGTTGGCCGAAGACGACGGTGGATGCTAACAGGGCCAGTATGAAAACAAGTGCTCTCATAGGGATGCGTTAAAATAGTCCGCCCTGATAATCTGTCCGGATTTTACCCAAGTGTCGGTAGGCTTTCTCCGTCACTTCACGTCCTCTAGGCGTGCGGGTGATGAAACCTTCCTGGATGAGGAAGGGCTCGTAGACCTCTTCGATCGTTTCTCCATTCTCGGATACGGCCGTGGCCAGCGTTGACAGGCCGACAGGGCCACCTTTGAACTTCTCGATGATGGTGAGCAGGATTTTATTGTCCATCTCATCCAAACCGTGTGCATCCACATGCAATGCTTTCAGCGCATATCGGGCGATCTCGATGTCGATGCTGCCGTTTCCTTTCATTTGGGCGAAATCGCGCACGCGACGAAGGAGTGCGTTGGCGATACGCGGTGTACCCCGGCTTCTACCCGCGATTTCTATAGCGGCTTCCATGGTGATACCCACATTCAGGATGCTGGCGGAACGCTCTACGATGGTCGTCAAAAGTTCGGTTGTGTAGTATTGCAGTCGGCTTTGGATACCGAAACGTGCCCGCATCGGCGCGGTCAACAAACCGGAACGGGTGGTGGCACCGACCAGCGTAAACGGATTGAGTGTAATCTGCACCGACCGAGCATTCGGACCCGATTCGATCATGATGTCGATCCTGAAATCCTCCATAGCCGAATAAAGATATTCCTCTACGACAGGGCTCAACCGGTGAATCTCATCAATGAACAGCACATCGCGTTCTTCGAGATTGGTGAGGAGACCTGCCAGGTCGCCTGGTTTGTCGAGTACGGGCCCTGAGGTGATCTTTATCCCTACACCCAGTTCGTTGGCGAGGATGTTGGCCAGGGTTGTTTTCCCGAGACCAGGAGGGCCGTGAAAAAGCGTATGGTCAAGGGCTTCACGCCGTAGGTTCGCCGCGCCGACGAATACCTTCAGGTTCTCGAGCACCTGATCCTGGCCGGCGAAATCGTCAAATGACAGGGGCCGTAGCTTGCGTTCGATGTCGAACTCTTCGGGGTTCTTGGACGGATCGAGATTCGGATTCATATTGACAAAGATAACAGAATCGGCTGATGAAAGCCGGATCGGCGAATCCCAAATTCCCGACGCGTCAAATGAAAAAAGCCTCCTGGTAAGGAGGCTTTTGTTATTAGTGTGCGAGGTGTTCCTCGCCTGGTTTCATAGGTACGTTCTGCGGAACGAAGTCTTCGTCATGACCTGGTTTGCTGTAGTCATACGCCCAACGGTGTACTTCCGGAAGCTCTCCTGGCCAGTTACCGTGCATGTGCTCGATTGGCGCCGTCCATTCAAGCGTGTTGGAGCGCCAAGGGTTCTGAGTCGTACGCTTGCCATAGAACATGCTATGGAAGAAGTTGAACAGGAACACCAACTGGAAAGCACCTCCAATAAGGGCGAACGAGGTGATTACCACGTTTACGTTCTGAAGGTCGTCGAACAATGGGAAGTTCGAGTTGGTATAGTAACGACGTGGAAGACCTGCGAGTCCGATAAAGTGCATCGGGAAAAATACTCCATACGCACAAATCGCGGTTACCCAGAAGTGGATATACCCCATCGTCTTGTTCAACATACGACCAAACATTCTTGGATACCAGTGGTAGATGCCGGCAAACATTCCGTACAAGGCCGAGATACCCATTACCAAGTGGAAGTGGGCCACAACGAAGTAGGTATCGTGTACGTTGATGTCAAGTGTACTGTCACCAAGGATAATACCGGTAAGACCACCCGTAATGAACGTCGACACAAGTCCGATAGAGAACAACATGGCGGGGTTCAACTGCAGGTTACCTTTCCAAAGTGTGGTGATGTAGTTGAATGCTTTTACCGCAGAAGGGATCGCGATCAACAACGTGGTGAAGGTAAACACCGAGCCCAGGAACGGGTTCATACCTGAGATGAACATGTGGTGACCCCATACGATAGTCGACAGGAACGCAATCGCCAGGATAGACGCAATCATCGCACGGTATCCGAAGATCGGCTTACGTGAGTTCGTCGCGATTACCTCAGACGTGATACCGAGTGCCGGCAAGAGTACGATGTATACTTCCGGGTGTCCGAGGAACCAGAAAAGGTGCTCGAACAATACCGGCGAACCGCCCTGGTTATGCAATACTTCACCTGCGATGTAGATGTCGGAGAGGAAGAAAGACGTTCCAAAGCTACGGTCCATGATGAGCATCAAAGCCGCTGACAACAGTACCGGGAACGAAATCACACCAATTACCGCTGTGATGAAGAACGCCCATACGGTAAGCGGGAGACGTGTCATTGACATTCCTTTTGTACGGAGGTTGATGACGGTTACGATGTAGTTCAGTGATCCCATCAGTGATGACGCGATGAAGATCGCCATCGATACCAACCAAAGTGTCATACCCATTCCTGAACCCGGAATAGCCTGTGGCAGGGCGCTCAATGGTGGGTAGATCGTCCAACCTGCAGACGCCGGTCCTGACTCTACGAAGAGTGAGCAGACCATTACAACGCTCGACAGGAAGAAGAGCCAGTAGGAAATCATGTTAAGGAATCCGGACGCCATATCACGGGCTCCTACCTGCAGTGGAATAAGCAGGTTAGAAAAGGTTCCGCTGAGGCCTGCCGTCAGTACGAAGAATACCATGATCGTACCGTGGATGGTTACCAATGCAAGATAGATGTCATTACGCATTACGCCTCCAGGTGCCAGCCTTTCTCCAAGGAAGAATTTGAACGCGCCGAAAGATTCTTCCGGCCACGCCAATTGCATCCTGAAGAGAAGCGACATACCTACGCCGATGATACCCATTACAATACCTGTGATGAGGTATTGTTTGGCGATCATCTTGTGGTCAATGCTGAAAATGTACTTCGTTATGAACGTATCCTTGTGGTGATGTTCATGCTCATGCCCGTGGTCGTGTGCATGGTCATGTGCATGGTCGTGTTCGTGGGTGTGAGCTAATGCTGACATACGTTAGTTCGGATTTATAAAGTACGTTATTTTTTTCTGATAAGTTGGGCAGTGACAGTCGGCTTCTTCTCGGCTGGAGCCGGCTTAGCTGTCGAGTCAGCAGGCGTAGAAGGCGTCTCAGTTGCTGCAGGTGCTGCTTCAGCCGCTGCTTTCTCTTTGTCTTCTTTTACTGCCTGTGCAACCGTTTTCTGCTCGTTAAGCCATTTGCGGTAGTCCGCCTCGCTCTCAACCACGACTTTCATCTGCATGTTGTAGTGAGAGGCACCACAAATTTTATTGCAAAGCAGAAGGTAGTCGAAGGCGTATGGGTCAAGCGGTGATTTTCCTTCCGCCTGCAACTGCATGCTTTTTTTGCTGCGGATCTCGTTGATGTGCGCCACTTTCTTCATGATCGCTTCGTCCTCGCGCATTTCCTGGGTGGTCATTGTCGGAGTGAAGGCGAATTGCGTCACCATCCCCGGCACACAGTTCATCTGGGCGCGGAAGTGCGGCATATAGGCCGAGTGCAAGACGTCCTGAGAACGCATCTTGAACAGGATCTTTTTACCTTTTGGAAGGTGCAGTTCGGATACTACTTTGTCATCCTGTGCGTTCGGATCGGTCATATCAACACCCATCGTGTTCACACCTTCGATAAGGCGTACGTTCGCTTTCCCGAGTTTATTATCGTTACCTGAGTAACGTGCTTCCCACTGGAACTGCTTTGCGTATAACTCTACTACGATTACCTCTTCTTCATCCTCGTTTACAAACATGATGTTTGTCCAGGCATAAAGACCATAGATGATCAAACCGGCGAGAACGACTGCCGGAATAACCGACCAGATAAACTCGAGCTTGTCGTTATCGGCAAAGAACAGGGCTTTGCGATCTTTATTCCCGCGGTATTTGAAAGCGAAATAGTGCAGCAATACCTGCGTAACGGCCTGTACGATAAAAATCAAGACAAGCGAGATTGCCATCAGGCGATCGATCTCCGGACCGTGTGCAGATGCTGACTTACCCAATACGAGTCCACCCCATGCATACATCGAATAGATCGTAAAGATGTAAATGAACGCCAGGAAGCCAAACATCAGGTAGCCCTGGATGTTATTGTCCGTGTCGTTTGCCACCTGGGAGTCGTCCTTTTCCTTCCCGGCGCTGACATGCGTGAGGTCGAAAATCTTGGTCAGTTGCCACAGGGCAATCGCCAAAAGGACTAAAACAACAATCACCAACAAACTATTCATCTGTATCTATACTTTAGGGATATTAATAATGAAAATGTTTACTTTCCTCAATAAACGGATTCCGCTTTGCGAGCAGTGGTGCCTTCGTCAATGCGGTAAATACCACAAAGATGAAGAGTCCGGCGAAGAAGGCCAACGCCCCGATTTCAGCCGCTCCCATGAACCAACGATCGCCCACCGTAGCCGGCATGATCATGTTGTAGAAGTCTACGTAGTGACCGAACAGGATGATGATACCTGCCATCACGACGATCCACGTAAGACGTTTGAAATCGCTGTTGATGAGGATGAGGATCGGAAGGATAAAGTTCAGCGCGAACGCACCCCAGAATGTGATACCGAAGTTTTCGATACGCACCTTAAAATACGTTACCTCCTCTGGAATGTTGGAATACCAGATCAACATGAACTGGGAGAACCAGAGATACGTCCAGAAGACACTAATACCGAACATGAACTTGGCAAGGTCATGGATGTGGCTGTTGTTGACGAATGGCAGATAACCTTGTGATTTCAGGATAAACGTCACCATTGCAATCATGGTGATACCGCTTACGAAGAAACTCGCGAACACATACCATCCAAAGAGTGTACTGAACCAGTGTGGGTCAACCGACATGATCCAGTCCCACGCCATAATGGATTCTGATACGATAAAGAATACCAGGAACCCAGCCGACAATTTGAAATTGCGCTTGTAGTTGCTGTCATCGTTTGCCTCGTCCTGCGCGAGCCCGTTGCGACGGGAAAGCCAACGATAGGCATTCCATCCTGCAAGGAAAATAGCGGCACGGATCAACCAGAACGTAGCGTTCAGGTAGCCGGACTTACCAGCGATCATCTCGTCGTAGTTGGGGCTCTTCGGATCGGTGATACCGTCCTGCAACCAGATAAACAAATGGTGTTTACCCATCGCAGCCAATACCAACAGTATGAAGAAAATAATCGAGCCTACAGGTAAATACGCTGTGATGCCTTCCATCACCCGGAACAAAACAGGAGACCATCCTGCCTGTGCTACTTGTTGTATACCGTAAAACGCAAGAACGCCAAGTGAGATCAGCATCATAAAGATACAGCCTACATACAGGGCTGCCCAAGGCTTGTTCTGCAACTGGTGCAATACGTGCTCGAGGTGCTCGTGGTGTTCTTTTTCCGCATCGGCAGCCGAGACCTCATGTCCGTGCGCTTCCGCATGTGCCGGTTCCTCAGCGTGCGATGTTTCGGCCACTGCTGCGTGCTCTGCTGCAGGCGCAACAGAATCCGCTTTTGCCTCTGTAGCGGTAGCGGTTCCTTCTGCTACTGCGGGAGCTGTAGCTTCTGCTTCTGTTTCAGCCGGAGCGCTTTCATGGGCAGGAGCAGCAGTTGCTTCATGGCCTTCATGTGCTTCCTCTGCCGGCATGAGTCCGTTTACAGTGCTGGCAGGCGTCACTTCATGTCCGCCGCCATGTCCACCTCCGTGATGTGCCTCTTCTTCAGACAGAATTTTCTCTACGTCCTCGATGCTCTTAGGAGCAGTCAAAAAACCGTATCCGATACCGAGTGCACCAAGCACCATCAGTACGAAAGCGAGGGTTTTCAATTTGCTTGAAAATGTATACATATCGAAAATCTGTTTTATTTAAGTTCGCTTTTGAGTTTCATGACGTAGGCCGCCACCATCCAGCGCTCTTTTTGGTTGAGCTGGTTGGCATAGGAACCCATCGAGTTCAATCCGTAGGTCTCTACGTGGAAGACGCTTCCGACTGTGATGTTACGGTCTTTGTAACTAGGAACGCCGGCAAACTTCTCACGCTTGGCGAGATTGCCTTGTCCGTCGCCTTTCTCACCGTGGCAGATGCCACAATACACGTCGTACAACACTT
>DATGXZ010000099.1:0-14669 GCA_035298445.1 Flavobacterium sp. | reverse complement strand
GGTTAGGGTCAGGAGGTCGAGGCGGTAGTCGTCTATCAGGCACAATTGCTTTTCGAGGAGGCCGAAATAGAAATCCCGAAATGCCGCATCCTCGTTGAGCAGGGCACGGAAGTCGTCGAGCGTTACGACCCATATGCGCGCATCGGTGATGGCCTGGAGGCTTTTGCGGGAAGGCGTGCCGTTCAGGAAACTATTCAATGACGAGGTGACCGACCGGCGCAGGGCAAGGTAGGTCGTTTTGTCGTCGCCATTGACGTCGATTGCATGGCGGATGATGCCGCTTTCTACGTAGCAGAAATACGGACATATGGCCCCTTCGGTCACCAGAAAATCGTAGCGTTTCAGGGTAAGCAGCCGAAAACGGCTACCGGGCTGTTGCAGGAAGCCATCGAAGTCGAGCGCCGCGCCGGCGGTGAAGGGAAAAGGAGCATCGGCCATACCCCAAAGGTACACGATTGGCGCATTTCTACATTGCTATCCTACAGGATGCTTATTCCACCCAACGGTAGTAACGCGCACCTTCCAGTGTCGGTTTCTCGCGTTCGATACGGTCGAGCACCCATTCGCCTGACGGTTTAGAGACACTCTCGCGGCGTTCTTTACGGTGCAAAGATTCGTAGGTGTCGAAATCCATTTCATGGCTTTCCGCGAGGGTATCGAACAAACGAATTTTGTCGATTTGCGACTTCCAGCCACTTTCCACCGTTCCTTCAAATACTTTCGATTTCGAGCCGCTTCCGTAGGCCATGAAGCCGAAAATCGATCCCGACAATTCGGTGTTTTTTTCCGCAGCATCGGCCAATGTCGACAACAAGCCCATAAAAATCGAGCCCGTATACAGGTTTCCGATAAGGGAAGATGCCCGTTCCGCCGGCTGCAATTTTTCGGTAACGAAACCACGGTACGCATCCGATTTCGCCAGGTCTTTTAGTTTTTGCGGGAATTCGGCATCTGTAGTGTCGAGCGACAGTCCACCGTCCAACGCAAAAATCTCCGTTAGCATCCGCCGTCCCTGGAAGGCGTAAGGTAAATGCATGATGATACGGCTCCAGGAATCGTAAAGCGTAGCCGGGGAGTTCTTTTTTCCTTTCAATGAAAAATACGCCTGGCGCGTGCGGTCCATATAGCATTGGTTCGAGTATTGACCATCAAACACCGGTTGGTCTTTGTGTATTTCGAGATGGGCCTCGAGATGACCGAACCAGGGAGTGTTGTCCTTTCCGCCGAGTATCTCCGCTTTGGCGATCGTGCGATACGGCTTGAAAAAGTCGAACACGCCTTTCGTGCTGACCGCCCAGTCAGTGCCCATCGATAGCAGCCGGGGTTCCGCCGATACGAGCAGCGCCACAGCTCCGGCTCCCTGTGTATATTCACCCGTGGAACCCAAGTCGTACTTGGCAAAATCTGTGGCTACCACGATCGCTTTCTCCGTTGGATGGAGACGGACGTAATCAAGGCAATTCTGCAACGCGTCGACGGCCCCGATGCAGGCGAAGGTAAAATCAACCGTGTCGCAGTTTTCGAGCACACCGTCGCCAAACTGTTGCTCCATCAATGCCGTCAGGAACGATCCGATAGGCTTGGCGTTGTCGATGCCGCTTTCCGATCCGACATACAACCGTGTGATTGTACGGAAGTCGAGGTTTTCCTGTTGTGCAAGCCGTGTGAGGGCGTTCGCGGCGAACACCACGGCATCCTGGTGTACATCTGGAAAGGTCATCCGGGTCAGGCCGAGTCCTTTTTCAAGCTTTTCCGGGTCAATACCACGGGCAGTGGCCAATGAGGTGATAGGTAAATGGATACGGGCAACATCAAACGCAACAGCATCGATTCCGACAGTCATAAGTAGGATTTTGAGGTGCAAAAATACGATATCCGGGCGCTGTAAGAAACCCGGAGTGCCTTTACACCCAACTTTTTACGGATATGATGGAAATCTTAACACGATTTTTTGAATCGCTGATAAAAACGCGGAATTTCAGGTCGGGGAAACGTTTTCGCTTCAACATTTTATACTGATTATAAATTACGAAACCCCTTTGTGTTAAGGGTCATAAGCCTTACTTTTGTTTGATTTTTAAAACCGTTATTCCGTATGGCAAAATCCGCTTTACTGAAGTCGTCGCTGGCGAAAAAATACTGGATGGGCATGACCGGACTTTTCCTCTGCCTGTTCCTTGTAGGACACTTGCTGGGGAACCTCCAGATCCTCTACGCCGATGCACATCAATTCAATGCGTACGCGCTCTTCATGACCACCAATCCGGCGGTGAAAGTATTATCGTACCTGACGTATTTCTCCATCCTTTTCCACGCGGTCGACGGCCTGTTGCTGACGATCCAGAACGCGAAGGCGCGTCCGGTGGGATATGTAAAGAACAATCCGTCGCAGAACTCCACCTGGTCATCGCGCAACATGGGCCTCCTCGGGACACTGCTGTTGGTGTTCATCGTGACCCACATGATGAATTTCTGGGCCGTGATGCACTTTGACGAGAAGATGCCGCTGGAGAAATTCGAATTGGTTCTCGACAAAGACCAAATGATGCCCGGACAGGATCTGCCAACGCTTTACACAACCACCAACCCAGGCGTGTTGGTAGACAGCGCGAAAGTCGGCGCTACTAATGAAGAGGCGAAGAAAGACCGTAAAACGTATTACGTCGAAGACCGCACAAAATTCATGTATACAGGCACCAACGTGCAATATGCAGAAGGCTATAAAGACCTGTATGCGATTACGATTGCGTTCTTCAAAGACAAATCGTTCGGACTCGTTTACACGCTGCTTTATGTGTTGGCGATGGCTGTATTGGCCTTCCACCTCGACCACGGTTTTGCCAGCGGCTTCCAGAGTCTGGGTGTGAACCATCCGAAGTGGAGTCCGCTCATCAGCGCCTTTGGCCGTGGCTTTGCCATTCTCGTGCCGTTGGCGTTCGCGATCATCCCGCTCTGTGTTCACTTTGATATTTTCCGTACGTTTTAATCCTTAGCGCCATGAATCTAGATTCCAAGATACCACAGGGTGATATTGCCGACAAGTGGACCAATCATAAGAACCATCTCAAACTCGTTGCGCCGAACAACCGTCCGAAAATCGATATCATCGTCGTCGGAACCGGACTCGCAGGTGCTTCTGCAGCCGCTTCTTTTGGCGAGATGGGTTATAATGTAAAAGCTTTCTGTTTCCAGGATTCGCCCCGTCGCGCGCACTCCATTGCGGCACAGGGCGGTATCAATGCAGCGAAGAACTACCAAAACGACGGCGACTCTACTTACCGTCTTTTCTACGATACGATTAAAGGAGGCGACTATCGCGCCCGCGAAGCAAACGTCCACCGTTTGGCAGAAGTGTCGGCCAACATCATCGACCAGTGCGTCGCGCAAGGCGTTCCATTTGCCCGCGACTACGGCGGACTCCTTGACAACCGTTCCTTTGGTGGTACGCAGGTACAGCGTACGTTCTACGCAGCCGGCCAAACCGGACAGCAGTTGTTGTTGGGTGCCTATTCGGCCTTGTCCCGCCAAATCGGACTCGGACGCGTGCAGATGTTCAACCGTCACGAAATGCTCGACATCGTTAAGGTGGATGGCAAGGCGCGCGGCATCATCGCCCGTAACCTCGTCACCGGTGAATTAGAGCGTCACTCCGCCCACGCCGTGATCATCGCATCAGGCGGCTACGGAAACGTTTACTTCCTTTCGACCAACGCAATGGGCAGCAACGTTACGGCAGCCTGGAAAATCCATAAAAAAGGGGCGTTGTTCGCAAACCCTTGTTTCGTACAGATCCACCCGACCTGTATTCCCGTACACGGCACCAACCAGTCGAAACTGACGCTGATGTCGGAATCGCTCCGTAACTCGGGCCGTATCTGGGTACCTAAGAAAAAAGAAGATGCGGAAGCCATCCGTGCCGGTAAACTGAAGCCGACGCAGATTGCCGAAGAAGACCGCGATTATTTCCTCGAAAGAAGGTATCCTGCCTTCGGTAACCTCGTGCCACGTGACGTAGCGTCACGCGCGGCGAAAGAGCGTTGCGATGCTGGTTTCGGTATCGAGGCCAACGACACGAATGAAGGGGTATACCTCGATTTCGCTTCTGAGATCCGCAGCAAAGGACGTCAGGCGGCGTTTGCCCAAGGCGACCATAATCCATCCGAAGAGACCGTCCTGAAACTGGGTAAAGCCTGGATCGAGGAGAAATACGGTAACCTCTTCCAGATGTACCAAAAAATTACTGACGAGAATCCATACGAAACACCAATGAAAATCTACCCGGCGGTGCACTACACCATGGGTGGCGTATGGGTCGACTATAACCTCGAAAGTACGATTCCGGGCTGTTTCGTGGCCGGTGAAGCCAACTTCTCTGACCACGGCGCCAACCGTCTCGGTGCCTCGGCCCTGATGCAGGGTCTGGCAGACGGGTATTTCGTATTGCCGTATACGGTATCGAACTACCTCGCCGACGAGATCCGTACCGGAAAAATCTCAACCGACCTTCCGGAGTTTGCCGAAGCCGAAAACAACGTCCGTTCGCAGATCGATCGTTTCCTCGGCAACAACGGAACACGCTCGGTCGACTACTTCCACAAACGCCTCGGCCTCATCATGTGGAACAAAGTCGGTATGGCGCGGAACGAGAAAGGCCTCAAGGAAGCCATCAGCGAGATCGCGGCACTCAAAGCCGAGTTCTATCAGGATGTTTTCGTGCCGGGAAGCGCCAACGAGCTCAACCCTGAACTGGAGAAAGCCCTTCGTGTAGCCGACTTCATCGACCTCGGACAATTGATGGCGCAGGATGCCCTCCAGCGGAACGAATCGTGTGGCGGTCACTTCCGAGAGGAGTACCAGGATGCAGAAGGCGAAACGCTTCGCGACGACGAGAATTTCAAGTTCGTGGCTGCGTGGGAGTACAAAGGCGATGACATCAGCCAGGAAGTCCTTCACAAAGAAGAACTGAAGTACGAGTTCATCAAGATCGCTGCACGGAATTACAAATAAGAAAAGACGCTTTTTATGGCAACGAAATATATCAACATCACCCTAAAGGTTTGGCGCCAGAAAGACGCACAATCAAAAGGACAAATGGAGACTTACAAGCTCGACAAAGTGTCGACTGACAGCTCCTTCCTTGAAATGCTCGACCAATTGAACGAGCAGTTGATCAACGAGCGGAAAGCGCCGATTGCCTTCGACCACGACTGTCGCGAAGGCATCTGCGGAAGCTGCTCCCTGTATATCAACGGGCGCGCCCACGGCCCGGATCGGTTCATCACCACCTGCCAGTTGCACATGCGCAGCTTCAAAGACGGCGAGACGATTTACGTAGAACCATGGCGTTCGAAAGCCTTCCCGGTTATCAAAGACCTCGTGGTCGATCGTTCGGCCTTCGATCGTATCCAGCAAGCCGGCGGTTTCGTATCGGTCAACACCTCCGGTCGCACGATCGACGCCAACGCAACGCCGGTGCCGAAAGCCGACGCTGACCGTGCCTTCGAAGCGGCTGCCTGCATCGGATGTGGCGCCTGTGTGGCGAGCTGTAAGAACGGATCGGCCATGCTTTTCGTCGGCGCGAAAGTATCACAATACGCGCTGTTGCCGCAAGGCCGCGTAGAAGCACATGACCGCGTTCTGAACATGGTCCGCCAAATGGACGAAGAAGGATTCGGTAACTGTACGAACACTGGCGCCTGCGAAGTGGAATGTCCGAAAGGCATTTCCCTCGAGAACATCGCCCGTATGAACCGCGAGTACCTCAAAGCCAGCTTGTCGTAAGAAAACAATTGATATTGATAGGAAACGCGCACTTCGGTGGGCGTTTTTTTTTGGGGCGTTGCCGCTCATTCGAATCTAGGGTCATAATGACGTATCCGGTTCGCGGCCCGGCTGTCCGCTATAGCTTTTTGCACGGATGGTTTCGGGGTTCCGGACGTTCCCACGGCGCAAAAAGGCTGCCGCTCCCATCCGTAACGCGGATTCCGTATCTTTGGGTACCAACCATTTTACCATGAGGTCTCCCATTGTTTTTGTCTTCCTTCTGATTTCCTTCTTCGGCCACACGCAACACCAACACGTCAATCCCCTAATCGGAACCGGGGGCCATGGCCACACCTTTCCCGGCGCGACCTTGCCTTTCGGAATGGTGCAACTCTCGCCTGATACCCGCATCGACGGCAGTTGGGACGGCTGTTCCGGCTATCATTATTCCGACAACGTCATCTACGGCTTTTCGCACACGCACCTGAGCGGCACCGGTTGCTCTGATTATGGCGATGTGATGCTGATGCCCACCATGGGAACGCCCTCGCTCGACAAAGAGCAGTACGCATCGCGGTTTTCCCATAATTCAGAAAAGGCGTCGGCGGGTTACTATGCCGTCCATCTTGACGATGACGACATCGACGTCGCCCTTACGGCTTCTACCAGGGTCGGGTTCCATCAATATACCTTCCGGAAGAAAGGACAGGCTAATTTCATCCTCGATCTCAACCACCGTGACAAACTGCTGATGGGGGAGGTTCGTATTATCGACGACAAAACCATCGAGGTCATGCGCCGCAGCCAGGCGTGGGCCCGCGACCAGTATATTTTCGCCCGGATTGAGTTCAGCAAACCCGTAAAAGTAACAGATCTCAACAACAATGCTTTTGCCCGGCCCCGTAACACCGACTCCTTTTTTGCGGGCTCTGTCCTTGCGATTTCCTTTTCGGCCAATGTACGTGCCGGAGAAAAAATCAACGTCAAGGTCGTGTTGTCGCCCACTTCCTATGAAGGTGCCGAACGCAACATGTCGGAGATAGAAGGCTGGGATTTCGGCAATGTAAAATCGGCCGCCGAAGCCGCCTGGGATAAAGAATTGGGTAAAATCGACCTCAACGAATCCGATTCGGATAAACGAACCATTTTCTACACCGCGCTCTACCATACGATGACGCAGCCCAATGTGGCCCATGACATCGACGGCCAATACCGGGGGCGCGACAACCAGGTGCACCCCAATCCGGGGTTTGGGTATTATTCCGTTTTTTCCCTTTGGGACACCTTTCGCGCGGCCCATCCGCTATATACCCTCATCGACCGCAAGCGCACCGCTGATTTCATCAATACCTTCCTTCGGCAATATGAAGAAGGAGGCCGGCTTCCGGTTTGGGAGCTGGCGTCGAATGAGACCGACTGCATGATTGGGTACCATTCTGTTTCCGTCATGGCCGATGCGATGGCGAAGGGTATAAAGGGCTTCGATTACGAAAAAGCGTTCCAAGCGGCCAAACACAGCGCAATGCTCGACCACCTCGGACTGGCGGCCTATAAGAAAAACGGCTTCATCGCCATTGACGACGAACATGAGAGTGTCTCGAAGACGTTGGAATATGCCTATGACGACTGGTGCATCGCGCAAATGGCGAAGCTCACCGGTCATAAAGACGACTATGATTATTTCATGATGCGGTCACAGAACTGGAAGAACCTTTTCGATCCGTCAACGGGTTTCATGCGTCCGAAACGCAACGGAGGCTGGGATAAACCTTTTGATCCGCGGGAGGTCAACAACAACTTCACCGAAGGAAATGCGTGGCAATACTCGCTCTTCGTACCGCACGATATCGAAGGGCTCGCAGGCGCGCTGGGCGGACAAGAGGCCTTGGCTCGAAAACTCGACGATTTGTTCAGCGCCCCCACCCAAACCACGGGTCGCGAGCAGGCCGACATCACAGGGCTTATCGGGCAGTATGCACACGGCAATGAGCCCAGCCACCATATGGCCTGGTTGTATGTGCCGGCCGGGCAGCCGCAAAAGGCGCAGGAGAAAATTCAGTTTATCCTCGATAATTTCTACAAGAATACGCCCGATGGTCTGATAGGAAATGAAGATTGTGGGCAGATGAGTGCCTGGTATGTCTTATCTACTCTGGGGATGTACGCTATTTGTCCGGGTCAACCGGCCTGGACGTATCTGGCGCCTTCTGCTTACGCGACGGTGCATCTCGAAGACGGCTCCAAAAGGCCGGTTTCGGATGTTACACCGCCTTTCGAATACTGGTTTCCTGACTACCGTCGTGAATTGGCGACCGAAACCTCAGGGGTCTTACTTCCGGTTCCCGCCATTGAGGCGCCTTCGCGGGTGTTCACCGAGAAGATGCCGGTTTCGATCAAAACTGTCGACCGCGACGTAAGGTGTTACTACCGCATCCAGGAAATAGGGCATCGCGACGAGAAGAAGGATTTTATGGTGTATCAGGGCCCTTTTTTCATTGAACAAAGCGGCACGGTGGAAACCTATGCCGAACAAGTGCCGGGTATTGCCAGCACCGTTGTGACCGGAACGTTCATCCGGAAACCCAATGCCTACACGGTGGAGATCCGCTCTACCTATAACCCACAATACCATGCTGGAGGTCCTGAAGGCTTGTTGGATGGCATCCGCGGAAGCGAAAATTGGCGGAAAGGCGATTGGCAGGGCTATCAGGCGCAGGATTTCGAGGCCGTGGTAGACCTGAAGGAAATGCGGAGCGCGAAGGAAATCAGCGCGGGCTTCCTGCAAGACAGCCGCTCGTGGATCCTGATGCCGCGTGAGGTGGAATTTCTGGTGTCGACTGACGGACAGAAGTTCTTTCCGGTCGGGAAGAAAATCGTAACCGACGAAGACCCGCAACGAGAGGATACTTTTATTAAAGAGTATGGCTTGAAAGATCCGATCGGGAAGTTCCGATACGTGAAAGTCATCGCCCGCAACTTCGGCAAACTACCCGCGTGGCATCAGGGCGCTGGCGGGGACGCTTTTATTTTCATTGACGAAATTACCATCCGATGAAAGTTGCGCTCGTCCAAACTGACCTTGTGTGGGAACAATCACAGGAAAACCGGGAGCGGCTTACAAAAGTACTACAGTCCATTACAGCCGACCTTATCGTACTGCCCGAGATGTTTACCACAGGCTTCACGATGCAACCCACCGCAGTCGCTGAAACCACGGACGGCCCCACACTGGGTTGGATGAAGGAGATGGCGGCTGAACGACAGGCTGCGATTACAGGTAGTGTCGTGATGGAGGAGCAGGGCACTTTCCGAAACCGTCTCCTGTTCGTATATCCCTATGGTTACGTGCGGTATTACGATAAACGACATCTCTTTACCCTGGCTGGGGAAGATGCCGCGTATGCGGCCGGTCAGGATCGGCTGATTCTTGATTATAAAGGCATCCGGATATGTCCGTTGATCTGCTACGATCTTCGATTTCCCGTCTTTTCCCGCAATACGGAGTCGTTCGACCTGTTACTGTATGTGGCGAACTGGCCGGCGCCGCGCATTGAAGCCTGGGATGCGTTGCTAAAGGCCCGCGCCATTGAGAATGTCTGCTATGTGGCAGGTGTAAACCGTGTAGGCAACGATGCCAACGGGCATCACTATCCGGGGCACACGCAGGCGTTTGATTTTTCCGGCCACGACCTTCTGGCCTTCACTGGAGAGGAAGGCGTCTTTGCTTTTGAACTAGACACACAGAAAATGCAGGCGTTTCGGGAACGTTTTGCTTTTTTGCAGGACCGCGACGACTTTACGCTGCTGCCTTAGCCGCCTCCGACATCCCATTCCTGGTTGATGTCCCAGTTAGAGCGTAGGATGATATCCTTCGGAAAGTAAATCACTTCTTCGGGTTGCCGGTGTTCCATCCAACTGCCCGAATCCCATTCGCCGTTACTGTTAGTATCGTAGATCAGGCGCATGGTATACGTAGAGGGGTCGAGTGAAAGGAAATCAATCTCGGGTTTCGTCGCCACCTCCCTTGCCAATACCTTTCCTTTGGCATCGGTCAGTTCGAGTATGATCGGGAACGATTTGGCGTTTTGCAGCACGACTTTCATGTTTCCGTAATCCCCCAGGCGACGGGTGGCGACGGTATAGTCGAGCGTGTCGTTTTCATGTCCGTAAAAGTCCACCAAAGCGCCCGGCATCATGTTGATTTGGTAGCGCTGTTCTTCCTTCTTCTCAAACACCACCGTGAGCTTTTGGTTGAAGGCATCATAGTCAGTCGTAAAGGGCACTGATGCCGAATCTTTGTCCCGGATGGTAATCTTAGTATTATCGAAAGTGGTCAAAGGCGTCGCGCTACGAAGCTGGAATTGTTCCCGGAAGGAAAGCGTACCGGCTTTTTCAACCGTGAAACCAATCGAATCTTTTTTCTGGTTCTTCAGTTTGACCCAGAAGTCTTTTTCGAAGGCGTCTTTCTTGACAGTAACCTGCAGCGAATCGACTTTAGGTGCTTTATACCATATCTGCACCGAGTCTTTTTCCGGCATTCTCGTAACGATAGAAGGAACCGTTTCACTGCCGTTTCGAACGGTATATACCGCGCCTCTCGGATCACCCTCAAAACCGCCCAACATCCGGTTGCCTGATGCCTGCGACGGACGGAGTCCGCGGAACGATCCTGTTTCTTTGAAAAGGCGTAACTTGTATGGTTTGTCAGACGGCACCACCACCGGCTCCGACGCGAAGGCAATCTTATCGCTGCGAGGGTCAAATTTATAATTGTTCGATTTGTCTTTAAGCGCGATCAATTGGTAGCGGCCTTCCTTCAGGTTCTCCAGTTTAAAGACCACAGTGCTGTCAAGCGTGTTGGTGACATAACGCGGTTTTTCCTTATAAATAGTCGAGTCGTTGAATGTCTCGTTCAATTCGTAAAGCATCACCGTGACGAAGTTATCCGCTTTGCGCTCGAGCGCGTCGCTTATGCCGCCGCTGATTTCCAGGGAATCAATATAGGAACCGGTGGAAAAAACGTATCGGAATTGCGGCAACGGCACACCTTCGTTATTGTCTTGTATGCTTTGGCCGAAATTCAGGCTGTAGGTCGTGTTAGGGCGAAGCGTATCGCGAAAGCGCACCGTGAGTGTCTTCGACGGCAGTAGCGGACGAACATCCGGTGTGTATTCGAGGGGCGGCGAAACAACGAGTTGCTTGCTGATGTCTTTTAACTTCACGTATTCGTCGAAAGTCAGACGGATCTCCTGTCCCTTGAAATCGGTCGAAAAATTCTTCGGAAGGCTCACTTCCAGCGTAGGAGGCAGGCTGTCTTTAGGCCCACCGTCAATATTGCCGCGGCGTGCGCAGCCGGTCAGCACGGAAAGCAGTACGGCGAAGACAAAGAGGATTCGGTTTTTCAACTCACGGTCATTGGTAGCACAAAATAACGATTATATTTTGTCGGGTGGAAATTTTTAGGAAAGTGTTATCGATGCCTGCGTCTTATTTGTACGTCATGGCCATCGTCACGATACTGAGCCGCGCGCCTGGAATACGTAACAGGGCCTTTCCGCAGCTTTCGAGGGTGGCGCCCGTGGTCAGCACGTCGTCGACTAGCAGGAAATGCCGCCCATGGTGCGACGCGTCGAATTGCACGTCAAACCCTTTGTCTTCGGTGGCGATGCGTTCAAAGAACGACTTTTTCGACTGCGATTTCGACTGTACGCTTTTCACGAGGAGGGACGGATCACATGGCACTTCCAGATAACCCGACAGGGTTTCGGCAAACGACGTCACCTGGTTGTAGCCCCTTTTCCGTTGTTTCTTCGGATGCATCGGAACAGGGACAATGGCGTCGATGGTGGAGGGAAGTCCGGCGTCCTGCAACCCCGCACCTGTCAAATGCCCCAGTGCCGTGCCGATATCTTCCCGTCCCTTGTATTTTAGTTTATGGATCAGCCGTTGCACGCGCCCGTGCCGGTGGTAATACAACAGGCAGGAGACGTGCTCAACTGGCAGCCGGCCATAAAAAGCGCGGAAAGCTTCGTTTTCAGGATGTAGGTGTTGTTGCGTAAACGGCAGTTCATGCCGGCATTCGGTGCAGATGAGGATTTCGCCCGTTTGCAGTAATCCGTCACAGGCCGCGCAGGTATCCGGATAAAAAAGGGAAAGGAAGTCGTGGAGCCATTTTTTCATAGGGGCAAGGTAGGCGGAACGTTTTGAACGATTTTATGGTTTTTCCGCACTTTTTTCGACAAATCCTGATGTGTTAGGACACGATTAAATTGCTTACGAACGCAGAAAGGTTAATAGAAAGTAGAAGAGAACACAAAAACACGTGTATTTAGGCAAATATTTACACGTGTGAAAAACGAATATATTTATATTTGTATGATAATTTTAAAGATTCAATGTCATGAATACAAAGTTAACCTTGACAATAGAGCAAAGCGTGATTGAAAAAGCAAAAAAATATGCAAAAGATAAAGAGCGCAGCTTGTCCAGCTTAATTGAAAATTATTTGAGAGCGTTGACAAACGAAAATAATACTGGGGAAATAGAATTAACTCCAATTGTAAAATCCCTAAAAGGTTCATTTACAGCCCCCAAAGACTTTGACTACAAAAAGGAATTATCTAAACGTCTGTCAGAAAAATATCTATAACCAATGACAAGGGTATTAATTGACACAGATATAATTTTAGATTTCTTTTTTGACCGGGAACCATTTGCAGAAAATGCCGCTAAAATATTATCGCTGTGCGAATCAGAAGAAATAAAAGGTTTTGTAACACCCGTAATAATAAGCAATGTTTACTATTTACTTAGACAAACAGCGAAGCACGAAAAAGTGATTGAAAAACTAAAATTATTGGTTTCAATTACGGGAGTTTTGGTAACGGATAAGGATGTGATAGTACGGGCACTGAACTCAGAATTTAAGGACTTTGAAGATGCTTTGCAAAACTACTCTGCTGAATCGGATCAGGAAATAGACTTGATTTTAACCAGAAATACGAAAGATTTTAAAAATAGCTTGCTGGCCGTAATGACACCAGATAGCTATATAAAAATCAAAAGTGCCAGCCACTAACGACGAATATTTTCAAAAATTTGATTTGAAACAAGTTATGTTTGTTTTCCATGCGGAATTTCTAACTTTTGCAGTGCGTACGCGACCCGCTTTTCTGCCACTGTCAGGTAGCCGCTAAACACCATGCCACTAAAGAAATCGTTATTTCGCCTGCTCATATCTTTTGCGTTTTTTCAAATGAGCGCACAGGAGCCGGTGTATCTATCCGTCCGGGATGTGTTTCAGTATTCAGTCGACGAAAGCGAGGGCGTCTATCACTTCCAGTTAAAAGTTCAGCCTAAAGGCGCATCCTATTTCGATTCCTATGATTTCATGGTGATGACGGGTGGCGATAGCTGGGAAAGCGTGTCCCAACCGCTCCAAAATAAAAAGCCGTTGGAAATGGAGATCCTGAGGAAAATGGATTCCTGTGAATTACACAATAGGTTTAGTGAACATGAAGTTTGGCTGGTCGACAGTAAAGCGGGAAAGAAATGGCGGGCGGTTTATAATGGAACTGTACGCAATCGTGACGTGCTGACGCATTATCGAAAAAAGCCCTGAATCCCCATTTAGGCCCATAAAGGTTGACCAAAAGACTTTAACTGAATTCAATACGTTTGTCTATTTTTGCACCACTATGGCAAAACAAGACGATATTTTCAAAAACGTCGTATCGCATGCGAAGGAATACGGGTTTATCTTCCCGTCGAGCGAGGTATACGACGGACTCAGTGCCGTGTATGATTACGGACAGAACGGAGTCGAACTGAAGAACAACATCCGGCAGTATTGGTGGAAAGCGATGGTGCAGATGCACGACAACATCGTGGGCCTCGATGCGGCTATCCTGATGCACCCAACGACGTGGAAAGCATCCGGACACGTAGATGCCTTCAACGATCCGCTTATCGATAACAAAGATTCCAAAAAACGCTACCGTGCCGACGTCCTGATTGAAGACTACGCCGAGAAGCTCAACCAGAAGGCGGAAAAGGAAATCGAAAAAGCCGCTGCGCGTTTTGGTGACGCTTTCGACCGCGAACAGTTCGTGACGACCAACACCCGCGTTGTCGAATACCTTTCCAAAAAGAAGGAAATTCTCGAGCGCATGGCAAGATCGCTGGATTCAGGCGATCTCGAAGATGTAAAAAAACTGATTGAGGAACTCGAAATTGCCGATCCGGAAACGGGTTCACGCAACTGGACGGAAGTGCGGCAGTTCAATCTCATGTTCGGAACCAAACTCGGGGCATCGGCTGAAAACGCCATGGATTTGTACCTGCGTCCGGAAACGGCCCAGGGTATTTTCGTGAATTTCCTGAACGTACAGAAATCCGGGCGGATGAAGATTCCGTTTGGTATCGCTCAAACCGGTAAAGCCTTCCGGAATGAGATTGTGGCACGTCAGTTCATTTTCCGCATGCGCGAATTCGAGCAGATGGAGATGCAGTTCTTCGTCAAACCGGGCGAAGAGATGAAGTGGTACGAATACTGGAAGGAGACGCGCCTGAAGTGGCACCAATCGCTGGGACTTGGAAACGAGAACTATCGCTTCCACGACCATGAAAAACTGGCGCATTACGCCAATGCCGCCGCCGATATCGAATTCAATTTCCCTTTCGGATTCAAGGAACTCGAAGGCATCCACTCACGCACCGATTTTGACCTGGGCGCGCACGAGAAGTTTTCAGGTAAGAAAATGCAGTATTTCGATACGGAAGAGAATAAGAACTACACGCCGTATGTGGTGGAAACATCGGTTGGTCTCGACCGGATGTTCCTCGCGGTATTCGCTACTTCCCTCCGTGAAGAAACCCTTGAAGACGGGTCTACACGCACCGTCCTT
>DATGXZ010000098.1:0-1712 GCA_035298445.1 Flavobacterium sp. | reverse complement strand
AAGTGTTGTGAAGCGGATCACCGACGCCGGTGGCCAGGCCATCGTCGTGCAGGCCGATGTGTCGAAGACGGCCGACGTTGCCCGATTGTTTGCCGAAACCGAAAAGCACTTCGGCGCCGTGGAGGTGTTGGTCAACAATGCCGGTATCTATCCTTCCGCGGCCATTGAAGACGTAACGGAGGAGGGCTTTTATAAGCTTTTTGGCGTCAATGTGTTAGGTCCTTTGTTGACCATTAAGGAAGCGGTCAGATCTTTCAATTCCAAAGGCGGCGTGATTATCAATGTCAGTTCGGAAGTCAGCAACCTGCCGATGCCCACTATTTCCGAATACTCCGCCACCAAAGCCGCACTGGACTCCATAACCATCGCGTTATCAAAGGAATTTGCCGGCCGGAACATCCGTATCAATTCGTTATTGCCCGGAGGTGTCCAGACCGAAGGAACCATCGCGGCGGGCATCAGCGGCAGCGACCTGGAAAAGACCTTAATCGAGAAGACGCCGCTGGGCCGTATCGGAAAGCCGGAAGACATCGCCAAAGTCGCGGTTTTCCTCGCCTCAGACGATGCCGCCTGGGTCAACGGCCAGAAAATTGCAGCGTCGGGTGGTATCTACGGTCTCTAAGGCGTGGCAAATAGAGGAATTTAATAATTAGAAAATAAGATAAATGGGGGAGGGAGTGACGGGAGAGCAAGGCTGATGAAAACGAGCGACAGCTGCTGTTGGCGCCGTTTAGTTGAAAGTCATTTCAAAAACCAGATTTACTTGATGCCGAATTTCCTTCCCCATTTTGCACTATAGGGTGCAATACGAATTTTTGGGATACACTTTTTGTTCTGCGAATTCACAAACCTACTGTGAGAGATCGACCTCAATCCAGAAGCGATGTTGCGATGTAGGAAGTTAGCTTCTTCGTTTCTTGTTCTTTGAAGTGCTTTGTGCCTGGAGTTTCCGAGCCTGTTGACGTGCTGACTCTAAGGAAACCGGCAATTGATTGGATAGTTGTTCCAGACCTAACTTCGCTCTTTCCTGAAAAGACATTTCGTAGTTCATCTATAATAGTGTGGCGGGCTCGGTAAAGATATAAGTATCGATTTTGCTTTCGTTGCCTTCATTCACCCGTATCTGGGCTTTGTCTCCTGGCTAAACTAATAGCCGTCCAATAACTTCGTATTTATTTCACCAATACAATTTTCACTGGTAGAGGGATCGTTTTCTACATATACCCAGTATTTACTTGGACTCACAAACGATCGCTGCAGTCGTAGCTTTAAAGTGTCCGTTTTGTTTAGGGCAAGCGCCTTTATTTCAATGTCCCCCGTATTTCTATTATCAGATGTTGTAGCAATTTTTTGCAGGGCAAACCCTAGCGAATCCAGTTTTTGACCCTTAATCATGACCGTATAACTTCCGGTACCGAAAAACTGCTTTACCTCGTCTCTAAGTAATTTATGCTTTAAAGAGGATAGACCAAAAATCAGAACAAAACCTCCAACCGTTCCAATAAGAGAGGGAATGCCTATTTTGAAAGTACGTAAGTCTTTAAGAAAATTACCGCCCCCATTTGAAGTTTGTATGGTTGCACCAAGAACAGCGAGGACGACAAAACAAATAAATGTAATGGGAAATACGAAGGCGAGAAGTAGTTCAACACATGCTACCATTTACGTAGGCTTGATAACGTCCGGCGGCGTCACATCTGTTGCGGCATTTG